>JAKZWC010000163.1:0-6707 GCA_047515735.1 Spirochaetales bacterium
CCTGCGCGACGTACGCGGCACCTTCGGGATCGTGGTGATCAGTCGCGACTATCCGGACCAGCTCATCGCCGCCCGGCGCGGCAGCCCGGTGCTGGTGGGAATCGGCGACGGCGAGCATCTGGTCGCCTCCGACGGCTCCGCGGTGATCGAGCACACGCGCCGCGTAGTCTACCTGGAGGACAACGAGATCGCGCTGCTGACGCGTGACCGTCTGCGGGCCCTCACCATCGACGACATACCCCTTACCAAGAGCGTCAGCACGCTCGAGACGCGCCTGGAAGAGATCGAGCTCGGTGGCCACCGCCACCACATGATCAAGGAGATCTACGAACAACCCGCCGCGTTGCGCAACACGTTGCGCGGGCGCATCAACACCACGGAGGGGTCGGTGCTGTTGGGCGGGTTGGCGGACCGCGAGCGCGAACTGGCGCGCTATCGCCGCGTAATCCTGACCGGCTGCGGCACCGCCTGGCATGCCGGGCTGGTCGGCGAGTATCTGTTCGAGGAACTGGTGCGGGTGCCCACGGAAGTGGAGTACGCCAGCGAACTCCGCTATCGCAATCCGATCGTTCCGCGCAACACTCTGGCCATCATCCTCAGCCAGTCAGGAGAAACTGCGGACACCTTGGCCGCGCTGCGGGAACTGCAGCTCAAGGGAGCGACGGCGCTGGGAATCGTCAACGTGGTCGGATCCACCATCGCCCGCGAGACCGACGCCGGGGTATATCTCCACGTCGGCCCCGAAATCGGTGTCGCCAGCACCAAGGCATTTACCGGTCAGGTGGCGGTGCTGGCGCTGCTCGCCATCAGCATGGGTCGCCGCCGCCACCTGTCCGGCGAGCGCACTACCCGACTGTTGCGCGAGCTCAACGAGATCCCCGCCAAGCTGGAACGCATTCTCGCCATGGCGGATGCCATTCGCGACCTGACGGAGCGCTACGTGGAGCGCGAAAACTGGCTCTACCTGGGCCGCGGCGTCAACTATCCGGTGGCCCTCGAGGGCGCCCTCAAGCTCAAGGAAATCAGCTACATCCACGCCGAGGGGCTGCCGGCCGCTGAAATGAAGCACGGGCCGATCGCGCTCATCGACCGCGGCATGCCGGTGGTGGTGGTGGCACCTCACGACCACACCTACGAGAAGGTGATCGCCAACATCGAGGAAGTGAAAGGCCGCAGCGGCAGCATTATCGCCATCGCCACCGAAGGCGACGACTATCTGGCGCAGCTCGCCGATGCGGTGATCTACGTGCCCAAGACCAACCCCTTGTTGTCGCCGCTGGTGACCACCGTGCCATTGCAACTCATGGCCTACTACGCGGCGGTAGCGCGCGGCCACAACGTCGACCGCCCGCGGAATCTGGCGAAGAGCGTTACGGTCGAGTGACCGTTACGGTCGAACGAGGCGGCGCGGCTCCAGCGGCGTCTGTCCCGGGTCCGACCCGGGTGCACGACCTCGACGCGCCCGGGCGAGACCTATGTTGGCCAGCAGGCCGATACCGATCAGCGCCGTCCACAGCGAGGAGCCGCCGTAGGAGACCAGCATCAGCGGGATGCCGGCGATCGGCAGCGCCCCCATGGCCATGCCGATGTTTACCCCCGTGTGGAACAGCAGCATGGCCACTACGCCTGCTGCCACCAGGGTGGCGAACTGGTCACCGGCGGCGTACATGATCACGATGCCGCGTCCTATTACCACCCCGAACAGCACCAGAACCAGAATCACGCCCAGAAAGCCCGACTCCTCGGCGAGAATGGAGAAAATGAAGTCGGTGCTCTGCTGCGGAAGATAGCGGAGGTGGCTCTGGGTGCCCTGCAGAAAGCCGGTGCCGGAGAGCCCACCCGCACCGACCGCGGTGACCGACTGGATGATGTTCCAGCCGGCGCCGCGCGGATCCACCCAGGGATTCACGAAGATGACCAGCCGCATGATCTGGTACTCCTTGAGCACCATGGACATGAGCAGTCCGCCGGCGACCGCCATCCAGAGCAGCGCCGCGCCGTACATCAGCCAGTAGTAGTAGGCGCGGTGGAACACCCGTTGTCCCACCGCCGCCAGGGCCGCCACCACGCCCAGCACCAGCAGCGTGTAGGGTGCCACGCCGACGTCGGTGATCATGCGCCAGAAACCCGGCTCGGCGGCCGCCCGCAGGCGCTGCACCGCCGGAATCGCGGCGAACACGATGGTCAGCAGCGCCACCAGGCCCACGAACAGCAGGTGGCGAATGCGGGCACCGGCGATCAGTGCCATGATCAGAAAGATGGGGAAGTAGACCATACCGGTCCCCATGTCCGGTTGCAGCAGGATCAGTCCCATCGGTGCGCCTACTACCAGCAGCGCCAGGAGGAAGCGGGGCAGCTCCGCAATGCCGTTGCCGATCTCCGACAGGTACGCCGCCAGGAACAGGACCGTCGCCAACTTGGCGAACTCGGAGGGCTGGATTCCCAAGTCGCCGATGCCCAACCAGGAACGCGCCCCGTTTACCTCCCGACCCAACAGCAGGGTAAGCACCAGGAGAGCCAGTGCCCCCAGGAAGATATAGGGCGTACGCGGCTTGTACTTCTGGTGGTTGTTGACCGCGAACAGCGCCAACAGCACGCAGCCGCTGCCCGCCCAGACGATCTGCTTGAGCCACTCATTGGACACCGACTCGCCGACCGAATTCACGCCGCTGGAGTAGACGAACAGGATGCCGATGGCCACCAGTGCCAAGCTCGCCAGGAGAAGAATCGGATCCAACGCGCGCAAGCTGCCACGGCCCCTCACTGCGCCACGCTCCCCTCCGCGGCGACGGGCTCCAGGCCCTCGGCCGGCGCCGCCTCTTCGGACCCTTCCTCCGCAGGAGGCTGAAGAGGATTGAACACCGCGTCACCATACCACGGCTTGAGATAGGACACGGCCTCGGGCACGGTCTGCCCCGTGAAGGCCGCATGGAAGATCAGGTTGGCGGCCTTCGGCGCCCACCACTCCCACACGTTGACAGCCTCCACCATCACCACCACGACGATCTGATCGAGAGGATCCGCCGCATCGTAGGGGCCGTAGGCGGCGAACCAGGAGTGATACTGGTCCTTGATTCCCACTTCGCCGGTGCCGGTCTTGCCGGCCACCGCCACGGCATCGGTAGTCAGCACCGGCAGCGCCGTGCCGTCCGTCACCACCCGGCGCATCGCCTTGCGCACGAAGGCGAGCGTCCCGCTGCTGATATCCGAGGCGTGAATCGGTTCCCGCTCCGTTCGAGACACGATCTCGCCGCTGACACCGTCCCGAATCTCGTTGACCACGTGCGGCCGGTAGATGACACCGTCGTTGACCACCATGGCAACCAGGTTTGCGATCTGCAGTGGGGTCACCGTGAGGTAGCCCTGCCCGATGGAGAGGTTGACGGTGTCCCCGCCGACCCACGGCTCGCCGTGCTCGCGGCGCTTCCAGTCCGGCGTGGGGACGTTCCCGCCCGCCTCACCCGGCAGGTCGATGCCGCTCGCCGCGCCCAGGCCGAAGTCGTGTGCGTAGTGCGCGATATTGGTTATCCCCAGAGCCGAACCGGCGCGATAGAAGTAGATGTCGCACGACTGCGCCAACGCGTCATCCAGATCGATGGGGCCGTGGCCCTCCTTTATCCAATCCTTGAATATCCGATCCCCGTACACCAGGAAGCCCTTGCAATTGACTACATAATCGCGGCTGAAGGTTCCTTCCTCCGCTATCGCGGTCGTCATGAGAATCTTGAACACGCTGGCAGGCGGATAGGCGGAGCGGATGGCACGGTTGACAAAAGGAAACGAGGGATCCGCGGCCAAGGCGCGGAACGCCGCGGTGCCGCCGTCGCCGATGAAGGTCTGCGGATCGAACCACGGATATGACACCATCGCCAGGATCGCTCCGGTCTCCGGCTGCAGCACCACCACCGACCCGACGCGCGGTCCAAGCGCCTCCTGCGCGGCACGTTGCAGGTCCCAGTCGATGGTCAACACGACGTCCCTTCCCGGCTGCGGGGCCGCCGCCGTCTGCCAGATCTCGGATACGGCCCGCTCGCGAACGTCGACGGTGCGGTGGCCGATACCGTCCACACCGCGCAATTCGTGCTCGTACTGCCTCTCCACCCCGCTCTTGCCCAACGTGCTGTCCGCTACGTATCCCTGGTTGAACAGCACCTGCAGTTCTTCGCGGGTAATGTCGCCGACGTAGCCGGTGACGTGAGCCAAGGCGCCGATGGCCCCGTAGTCGCGGGCAGGCTCACTATGCCAGGTGACTCCGGGAAACGAGTCGATCTGTTCCGCCAGGGTGGCGATGGCGGCGAAATCGACGTGCCGCTTCAGCTCAATGGGGCGGAACAGATGGCGCTGGTGTCTCGGGATACGCGCTGCCAACTGTTGCGAGGTCATGTTGAGGTGAGCCGCCAGCCGCTCCAACAGATGCGGCAACTCCGCCGCCGGCACCTCTCCCGGAATCAGGTCCACCGAGAATGCCGGACGGTTGGTCACCAGCGGCAGCGTGTAACTGCGCTCGAAGATCTTGCCGCGCTGGGCGGGAATAGCGACCTCACGCCGTGCCACGTTGATGGCCAGGGTGCGAAACTCCACGCCGCGCACCACCTGCAGCAGGTACAGATAGCCGGCAATGAGAGCGAAGAGGGCTCCGGTCGCCATGACCAGACCGATCGTACGGCGCTTGAGCATGGTACTTGGCGCAGAGTCACTCACGAGCTCACCTCACGCTTGGACGGACGCAGCAGGCGCACCCGCCCGAGCAGCGCAAACAGGAACGGTGCCAGCACGGCGCCGTACGCCGCCTCGATCCAGAACCGCCCCTCAAGCAGGTGCAGATCCGGATGAATGTCGAAAATCAGCCCGAGCAGTGCGCTCGCCAACCCCTTGACCAGCGCCGCGCCCAGTATCAGCACCGGCACCGCAACGGCACTCGTTCGTATCAGCCCGTGCAACAGGCCGCTGCTGAAGCCCACCAGGGCTCGCACCAGGGCATGAAAACCGAGCGGTGCGAGGCTCACCAGATCCTCCAGCAAACCACCGGCGAACCCGGCGAGCTGGCCGCTCATGGAGCCGCGCCGCAGCGCCAGGAACACCAGCAGGATCAGCTGCAGATCGGGCGTGACACCGCGCACCGCCACGATGTCGAGCACCGTCGTCTGCAGCAGGACCACCACCCCCATCAGCAGAATGGTAAAGATTACAGGTCGATGATTACCCACCGATCGCCGCCGCGGCTAGCTCGCCTCGGGGATGATCACGAACACGTATTCCAGCCGCGAAACGTCGATCAGGGGCTCCACCAGGAGGTCCAGCGAATTCTGGAAAGTCTCGGCCCGCACCTCTCGCACCCGTCCGATCTGCAAACCGCGCGGGAACACGCCGCCAAGTCCGGAGGTAATGATCAGCTCTCCCGGGACGATTTGGTCCCGCGCCGCGCTGTTGACGTGGCGCATCAGCAAAGCGGAGGTCCCGGATCCACGCCCCTGCACCAGTCCATCGTAGCGCAGCTCCTGCAGGCGGGCGGCCACGAACGACGCTCGGGCGCTGATCGGCTGTACCAGCGAGGTCGCGCCATCCGCCTCCGCCACCCTCCCTACCAGCCCCTGCAGCCCATCCTGCAGTGCGACCACGGACATTCCGATACGCACCCCGTGACGGGTTCCCCGGTTGATGGTAAAGGTGGTGAACAGGCTGCCGGGATCGCGCGCCGTCACCTCCGCGGAGACGGCGCGATAGGGGGTGCGGGCGGCAAACGCGAGCTGCCGCCGCAGCTCGGCGTACTGGTGCTCAAGTTCGGCCAGATCGCTGGCGAGCTGCTCCAGTTCCAGGAGCCGCTGCCGCGCCGCGGTCAGCTCGAGACGCATACGACGCAGTTCCGCGATGGCATTCCAGGAACCATCGAAGAAGCCTGCGACATCGTTCACGGTCGACTGCAGCGTGCCCAATACCCTGCGGCCGATCTGTTCCGGCTTGGCTGTAGCCGGCCGGTGGGTGAGGCCAACCATCACGGTGCCGAGCGCCAGCAGCACACCGAGCACCACGCCCGTGCGGTGACGCGACACGAAGGCTTTGACCGACGGATGACTCCCGGTGGCTACCACGAAGTCCCGACTGAGAGCAGCTAGTTGCGGTAGTTGAAGTACTTGCGGTCGCGGTCGCGCATACTCTCCAGAAACCGACCCGCGCCCAACGCCACACACAGCAGCGGATTCTCCGCCACCGCCACCGGCACTCCGGTTTCCTGCTGGATCAGGCTGGGCAACCCTTTCAACAGCGATCCGCCGCCGGTCATCATGATGCCGCGCTCGATGATATCCGCCGCCAGCTCGGGAGGAGTCCTGCCCAGGATGCGCTTGATTTCGTCGACTACCGAGTTGGTGATCTCGGTGAGCGACTCGCGTATCTCGACCGAATCCACCTCGAGGCGCCGCGGCAGGCCGGTTATGGCGTCGCGGCCCATGATCTCCATCTTCTCGATCTTCTTGTCGGGTGCGGCATTGCCGATGTTGATCTTGACGTTCTCGGAGGTCTCGTTGCCGATGATCAGGTTGTGTACCGAACGCACGTGCTTGATGATGGCATCGTCGAACTCGTCACCGCCGATTCGAATCGCGCTCGACACCACCATGCCGCCGAGGGAGATGACCGATACCTCGGTGGTGCCCCCGCCGATGTCGCACACCATGTGACCGGCCGGCTCCAGGAACGGAATGTCGGCG
>JAKZWC010000164.1:0-6140 GCA_047515735.1 Spirochaetales bacterium
CAGGAAGATTCTGGCACATCCGGATGCCGAGCTGGTGGCGCTGTGCGATGTCGACACGGCTCTCATCGAGAATTGGGTCGCCGAGCATCTGCAGGAGGAACTGGCGGGCGCGCCATCTCCTCCCGCGTACGACGATGCGGCAGACATGTATCGCGAGGCGGAGCTGGACGCGGTGGTGATCTCGACCCCGCACACGGCGCACTTCGCGCATGGCAGGCAGGCCCTGGCGGCCGGCTGCCACGTGTTCATGGAGAAGCCGATGGTCACCGCCACCGAACAGGCGCGCGAGCTGGAGCGGCTGGTGACGGAGTCGGGCCGCATCCTGGTGGTCGGCTACAACACGCCGAGCACGCCGACGTTCCGCTACCTGCGCGATGTGGTACGCAGCGGCCGCTTCGGCAAGCTGGAACTGGTGAACGGCTTCCTGTCGCAGAACTGGCGCCAAGCCACCACCGGCACCTGGCGCCAGGTGCCGGCGCTGTCCGGGGGCGGCCAGGCCTACGACAGCGGCGCGCACCTGCTCAACAGCGTGGTGTGGACGCTGGAGTCGTCGCCGCGGCAGGTGTTCGCGTTCATGGACTACCAGGGCACGCCGGTGGATATCAACAGCGTCCTGGCGGTGCGCTTCGCCAACGGCGTGCTGGCCAGCATCACGGTGAGCGGCAACTGCGCGGCCGCGGGCGCGGGGCTGACCTTCATCTTCACCGGCGGACGCATCGACATCGACGGCTGGACCGGGTCATGGATCCGCGTCCTGGACGGCGCCGACGAGATCGAACCCGAGCTGCCCGGCGGTGCGGCCTCACCCATCGGCAACTTCGTCGCCGCGGTGCTCGGCCGCGCGGAGCCGGCGACCAGTGCGCGCAACGGCGTGGTGTACAGCGAGCTGATGGACGCCGTGTACGCCTCGCACCACAGCGGCAGGCCGGAGGCACCGCCCGGCAGTTGATGTAAATCGGGGAGCGGTGCGATCGTGCCGTGCAGGAACCGCAGCCGCAGCTCCGGCGTGAACGGGTTGCCCCAGGCCGGCGGAGCTGCGCGCCACGCGGCGTTGCAGCGGCACCGGCACGCAGAGGAAGCGGTCGCCGGCGTCGTACTCACTCGCGCCGGTGCGGAAGAACCGCGGCAGGAACCCCGCCTGCTCCGCACCGGCGGTCCGGTCAGCTATCCGACTCTTCGGGGTCCGCGAGCCGGCGCAGCCACAGCCGGACCAGGCTCGCGAGCAGCACCGCCACCGCGGCGGCAGCCGCCGCCGCCAGCAGAAACACCATGGTGTCGTCGGCGTGTTGCAGCCGGGGAGCCAGGTTCACCGCCAGCAGGACCGCCAGGTAAGCGCCGGCGGCGCCGAGCCCGCAACTCCGCACCAAGTGGCGCCAACGTGTCGCATACTCGGGAAAGGTAACGGCGCGGCCGAACAACGCTGCCCAGTCGTAGCCCAACTCCAGGAGCAGAAACGTCCCCATGCCGACTGCCAGCGCGCCCCAGGGTTCGGGACCGCGTCCGGAGGTCAGGAGGGCGATCCAGTAGGCCGGCAACAGCATCGCCGCGCCCACGGCCAGCAACCGGTAGCGGCGCAGCGCGGCGCCGGCAATGGCCAGCGCGAGCGCCGCGGTGACCAGTACCGTCAGCCCGCCCGAGGCATCGATGCTCAGTACGTACGCCGCCAGCAGCAATGGCAGGATGAGCACCAGGCCGCGGATCACCGTCCTGCCCCCGTGTCGGGCTCCGGCGTCGGTCCCTCACCCATCCGTCAACCCATCCTGGCGCGCAGGCCGGCGACGGAGCGGCGCAGTCGGTCGATGGCGCGCGCCACCAGCTCCGGCGGCGTATCCGCGGCGCACGGCACCACCGGCACTCCCGCGTGCTGCAGGCCGCGCAGCCGTTCGTCGAGCTCCAGCCGCCACAGGTCCGCCGCGGCAGGTCCCAGCAGCCGGCTGCGCACGTCCTGCCGCTGCGTTCGTATCGCGTGCTCGGCGGCCGCCGCGGCGTCGAGCACCACCAGCACCACGTTGAAGCCGCGCGCGTGCAGGTCGCCGGCGGCGAAGGCGAAGCGCGCGTCCACCAGACCGGTGATGGCGATGACGAACGCGCGCGCCGGCAGGATACGGGTCGGAATGGTGCGCAGATTCTGCCCCACGTAGCTCTGGCGCACCGCGACTTCGGTGAGGTTCTCGAACAGCCGGTAGCGCTGGCGCCGGCCGCTGGCCGGGATCACCCACTTGAGGATGCCGCTGAGCTCGATCAGGCCGACGCGGTTGCGGGCGGCGAGGAAGTGGTCAGCGAGGCTGGCGGCGATACGCGTGGCCGTATCCAGCAGTCGGGCGCCGGGCGGACCAGCGTCGGCGAAGGTGTCGATCAGCAGCACGACGTCGGCGTTGCGCTCGGGGGCAAAGTCATTCACGTGCAGCGTGCCCATGCGCAGCGACGCCCGCCAGTTGATGCTGCGCAGGCGGTCGCCGGGAACGTGCTGCCGCAGCTCCGCGATCTCCAGCCCCTCGCCGATGGTAGGGGCGGGGTAATTTCCCATGTACACCTGGGTGCGCACCGGTCGCACCGGGTGGGCGATGGGGGTGGCCCGCGGACGTACCGTCAACTCGCTGGAGGCCGGCAGCACCTGTTCCCAGCGCACCAGGGCGGAGGGGTCGTGCCAGCGCTGCCGCAGCCCGCCGAGGGCGACCCGGGCGCGGCGTCGGAACTGGACCTGATAGTGGAAGCGTTCCGGTTGGCCGGCGTACAGCGGCCGCACGATGCGGTTGTTGCCGCTGGTCACCTCGGCCCACTCCGGCAGCGGGTCGAGCAACTCCAGGACGCCCACGTCGGCGTCGGGATGCACCTCCAGGTGGACGTCGACCGCCTCATCCTCATGGACGGCACCCTGCGACACCTGGTGGCGGGTGCGGACACGGGGGGCCTCTTCATTGAACAGCGCTGCCAGGATGGCCGCGGCGAACGGCGCGATGGTCACCAGCGGCTCCATCCGACCGGCGATGGCGGCGACCAGCGCGGCCACGGCGACGATGACGAAGTAGAACGTGAGACGCAGGCTGTAGCGCTTCACCGGCCGGCTGCTCGCGGCAGAGGCCTCAGGATCCGCCCCGCCGGGCCGCTCCGCGGCCGCCGCGCTCATGGCAGGCGCGCCAGGTCGCGGGCCACGACGGCGAGCGCGTGGGCCGTGGTGCGGCGGCTGCGCAGCAACCAGGCCAGACTCCAGCGCGGCGCACCGGCGGCCGCCACCAGGCGTCGCAGCTCCTGGCCTACCCGGTCGGCGTCCGGGCCGCGCTGCTTGGCCTCCAGCATCTCCTCCAGGCGCGGTACCAGCACCGAGCACAGGTAGGAGGGACTGCGCACCGCCGCGTCGAGCTGGTGCAGGAGTTCCTGATAGGAGTCGGGCAGCGGTGCGCCGCCCGCTGCTGCACTTCTGGCAGAGGCTGCCGCGGGCTCCTCGCCGCGCTGCTCGCGGACGGCGCGGTGGGCGAAGCGGATCGCGATGCCCACGATGGTCAGGGCCACCACCCCGCCGACCGCGGCCGTCCGCAGCGCCGGATCGTCGCCCGCGGTCAGGGCCCACACCAACAGCCCGGCGGCGCCGATCAGCAGCAGGATCGCGCTGCGGCGGCCGTAGGGACGCGGTTGCAGGCTCTCGTGTTCGGGACGATCGCTCATGCCAGGCGCAGGCTGTGGCGGATGTCGTGCAGGCAGCGCAGTGCCGTGTCGCGGTCGTCGCGGGTGATGGAATGCTCGCTGAAGCGCGCCACCTCGTAGCGGCCGGCGAGCTCCAGCAACGCCCGCGCCGGCAGCGCCGTCAACTCCACTACCAGCGCGCGCACATACTCCAACGGGGTGTGATGGCGCGGCCGCGGATGCTCATGCCGCGCCAGGGCCAGCTCCAGGTAGGCCCAGCAGCCGATCACCGCGCGCCGGAAGTCGGGCTCGGCTTCCAGCTCGGCGATGGCCAGCTCGGCGGCCTCGGCGAGGTCCCGGCGCAACTCTTCCGAGAGGCGTTCCTCCTCCGGCTCGCTCTCCGGGGTGGCGCGCATCAGGCGCACGGCGAAGTAGGCGACGGCGGCAAAACCCACCGCCAGCAGGGTGATGAGGATGATCCGCGAACGCCGGGCCCGGGTGGCGGCGGTGAGAGGATCCAGGGGCTCCTCTTCCGGCAGCTCTTCCACCGCCTCCTCTTCTTCGCCCTCGCCTTCGCCCTCCGCCAGCGGCGGCTGCTGCATCTCCTCGTCGGGGAACACCAGCAGCGAGAGCACCAGCGCTATCAGGAGGTAGAACACCAGCATGCCGCCGACCAGGATCAGGATGATGCGCCAGGGCGGCGCGTTGCCCTTCCGATAGCGGATGCGGTTGTTGCGCAGCGCGACGATCAGATAGGCGATGGCTGCGGCGCCAAGCCCGAAGGTGCCGAGAACGACCAGCGCCAGCAGCAGGTTGGTGGCGCCCGGTCCCAGCCGCGGCACCAGCGGGATGTCCACGGCCTCTGCGGCCAGCGGGTCGACCCGCGGCAGGACGGCCACGGCGATCACCACCGCGGCGCACACCAGCAGCGCAGCCGTGGCGAGGGGCAGGATGGAGCGGCTGCCGGTACGCGGCCCTAGCAACGGCAGCCGCCGGGCGTATTGTAACAGACGGTCGACGGGGGTCATGCCCACCATGCCAGGATACCGGATTTCAGTGCCACGCTCCCTTGCCGGCGGCATTACAGCACGCGCCCCGGTGGGTGTCAAAGCCGGGCCGGCCAGGGCAGCAGCACAATGCGCGATGCCCGCACGGCGGTTTCGTGGTAGCTTGGGTTCAGGGTAGCGCGCGGGAGTCGGCAGTTGCCGCACGCGTCCCGGTCTGCCGAAGGAGAGCAACTACCGACCATGCAACTACAGCAGGTGAGCGACCGGTCGCGACGCGTCATCGACGCCGTGCGCCAGGTGATCGTCGGCAAGGACGCGGTGCTCAGCCAGGTACTCATGGGCATACTGGCAGACGGTCACATCCTGATCCAGGACAATCCCGGCCTGGCCAAGACGCTGATCGCTAACTCCTTCGCCGAGGTGCTGGACATAGCGTTCAGCCGCATCCAGTTCACACCGGACCTGCTGCCCGGCGAGATAACCGGCGGCTACATCTACAACCAGCGGGAGGCGCAGTTCGAGTTCCGGCGCGGGCCGTTGTTCGCCAACCTGCTGCTCGGCGACGAGATCAACCGCGCCACGCCCAAGACCCAGTCCGCCCTGCTGGAGGCGATGCAGGAGCGCCAAGTGACGGTGGAGGGTAACCGCTTTCCGCTCGATCCGCCGTTCCTCGTGATAGCCACGCAGAATCCGGTCGAATTCGAGGGCACCTACCCGCTGCCCGAGGCACAGTTGGACCGCTTCATAATGCGCATCAGCGTGGGCTATCCGGATCCGGATCAGGAGTTGGAGATTCTGCTCCGCCGCCAGGCGCGCAAGCAGGATACGGTGGCCCTGGAGCCGGTGGTATCGCACCAGGAGCTGCTGGAGATGCAGCGCGCGCTGGAGGAGGTGCACGTCAGCGAGGCGATCGCCAAGTACGCCGTGGATCTGGCGCGCGCCACCCGCGAGGACAACCGCATCGAGGTGGGGGCCTCGCCGCGCGGGGTGTTCGCGCTGTTCAAGCTGGCGCGGGCCGCGGCAGTGCTGGACGAGCGCGACTTCGTCACGCCGGAGGACGTGAAGAACGTGGCGGTCATCGCCCTGGCGCACCGCCTGCTGCTGCAGCCGGAATACTGGGTGCGCGGCGTCTCCGACGTGTCGGTGGTCGAGGATGTGCTGAAGTCGGTACCAACCCCACAGACCGAATACCGGGCTCCGCGTGCCGGGGTGCGCTGACCCGGTCCACGGGCGCTGCCCGGGTGCGGCTCAAGTGTCGGCGGCGGGCTCGGAGTTGGCGCTGTACGGCCGTTCGTCCGGAGCGAAGAACTCGTAGTCCTGCGGCTCCTCGATGGTGAGGGGAGCCAGCGCCGGTCCCTGCAGGGCGTGCCGCACCACGGTGCGGTTGAACAGGCCCACGTAGGGCGAGGTGAGGTACTCGTCGACCGGCATCCAGCGGCACTCCTCGATCTCCCTGGGATCGCGCTGCAGCGTGCTGGTAAGGGGCCGCAACCGGCACACGATGTAGAAGTC
>JAKZWC010000165.1:0-5380 GCA_047515735.1 Spirochaetales bacterium
GTATACGACAGGAACACGTGGCGGGTGCTGGCGGCGACCGAGATCCAGCTTGCCGCCAGCGGGCCGAGGCCGAAACCGAGCCCACCCACCATATTCTGCAGTCCGAACAGCATCCCGTGCCGTGCCCGCGCGCTGTGCGCCGACAGGTACGATTGCACGAACGGCTGGACACTGCCCAGGGCGAATCCGCTCAGGATGTAGAACAGTGCGAACAGCGCCAGGTTGGGAGCGAAGAAGGTGGGCAGCGCCACCAGTGCGCCGAGCCCGGAGCTGATGGCGATCAGCCACAGCTTGTTGAAGCGGTCCCCCAACCGCGCCACGGTGACTCCCGCGGTCGCGGCCACGGCGGCGGAACCGGCCATGATCAGCCCGGTGATGGCGGCGTCACCCCCTGCCGCCGCGCCGAGACTCCCGCCGCGCAGCTCGGCGACATAGAGGGGAATGAACGCCGTCGGCTGGGCGCGGGCGAAGCGCAGCAGGAATATCACCGCGAACAGCAGCAGGAACGGCAGGCTGAGCAGCTCGCGCAGCGGCGCCTGGCCGCCGCGCGGCTGCGGTGCGGCCAGGCGGCGCCGTGCGGAGGGCTCCCCGCCGGGTTCCTGGAGGAACAGCACCACCAGCACCAGCCCCACGGCTATCAATCCGGCTCCCACGAAGAACGAGAGCCGAAAGCCGAACAGGTCGGCGGTTACACCGCCGATCAGCGGCCCGAGACTGGAGCCGATGAAGGTCGAAGAGCCCATCAGCCCCAGGGCCCAGGTCAGATGCACGCGCGGCGTGCCGACCGCCACCAGCGTCGCCGCGGCTGTCACCGAGCCGCTGAACAGACCCTGCAGCGCCCGCAGCACGAAGACCGTCTGCACCGTCGGAGCGAAGCCCAGGGCTACGGCGATGACCATGGACGAGGCCAGGGCGCGCACGATCATCACCTTGCGCCCGAAGCGGTCGGCCGCCATCCCCCAGAACGGTGCCGCAACGGCCATGACCAGGCCGGGCGCCCCGGCCGTGAGCCCTGACCACAGCTTGAGCGATGTCGGGTCGCTCACTCCCAGTTCGCGGATGAACAGCGGGATGAACGGCAGGATGAAGCCGAAGCCGGCGAGGGTCAGGATCTGCGCGAGCCAGGCCAGGTAGAGGTTTTTGCGCCACTGCTCCACGGCGTGTTCAGCGGTTGGCGTAGGCGGCCAGAAACGGCACCACGGCGGCGAGAAACTCCCGCGGCCGCTGGTCATGGATGCCATGCCCGGCCCCGGCCACATGGCGTATCCGCACGCCACACCTGGTTCCGCCCATGCTGCTGCGAGCCTGCACCTGCCGTGCCACCAGCGGGCTGACGATCGCGCCGCGGTCCACGTCCGCGGTCACCAGCAACCCGGGAACGGTAAGATCGGGCACGAAGCGGCTCCAGTGTTCCCGCTCCACCAGCCACTCCAGCACCTGCAGCGAGAGGCGTCGCCGGTCCCCCATCAACTCGTCGACCAGCGCCGGAGGGGCGTCGGGATAGGGTTCGGCGTGCTGCGCTCGCAGCTCCGCGTCCGGCAGCCGTTGCTCCGCCAGCAACTGCCCGTGCCACTCGCGGCGCCTGGCGCGGCGCCCGCTGAGCGGAGCGGCGCCAACTCCGCGGCGTCGCTAGCCATCAACCGCTCGCGGCACCGGTGGCGGCGAGCGGCCCGCGATGCGGCGCCACGACCGTCACGCCGGTCGCCAGCCGCTGCAGGTCGTCGAGGTCGAGCGTGGCGCGCAGCCCGAAGCAGAACAGCGCCGTGTCGGCGCTGTCGAACGCCACCGGCAGCTCGACCAGCGCGTCGAGCGAGCGCGCCAGGCCGGGCGCCGCCACGGTGGCGAACGCCGCCGGCGTATGAGCGGCCGCGAGCAGCGCCGCCACGCCGGGCGCGCGGCCGCCGGCCTGCAGGTGCAGCGGACGGTCGCCGGCGTACCGGCGCAACCACCGCGCCAGCGCCAGAAGCTGAGCCACCTGCATCCCGAGCAGCGGCCGCCCCACGGTGTTCAGCAGCAGCGAGGAACGGGGTTCCGGACGCAGCGCGCCGCAGCCCAGCAGGTCCGCCGCCAGCACCGTGTGGCCGAGCTCGGCGGCCAGTGAGGTCAGCTCGGGCGGCGCCGGACGCCCGCCGTCGCCCACCAGCAGGGTGGCACCGGCAGGCGCCTCGGGCCGCACCAGGACGGCGGGCAGCGGCCAGCGCCGGTCCAGCTCCAGCAGCAGTTCCTCGGCCAGCACGGCGCCGTACCAGGTCCGGCTCGTGAGCACCGTGACCGCGGAGACCGCGCTCTCCCGGTACCGCAGCACCCGCGCCACCGCGGCGCGGTCGGGAACGCGCGGGACGGCGGCTTCCCGGTGGCGGAGCTGCTCCAGCCGCGCGGCGGCCATGGTGGCGAACGAGGGGCGGGCCGGTGGCAGTCCCACCGTCAGCTCCGCCTCGCTCAGCACCTCCCGCTCCCACGGCAGATCGGTAGCCGGAGTGTGCAGTCCGAAATGGCGGTTCAGCCACTGGTAGAGCTGCGACCGGTTGTCGGCGCCGTAGTTGTGCGCGGGTTCCTCGCACACGTGGAGGGCGCAGTCGTCGGCCGCCCCGAGCAGGGTGAACGCCGCCCGTGCCGGCCGGTAGGTGCCGGCGACCGACTTGTGCGGCTGGAAGCAGCAGTCGTCGTAGCGGTTGAAGATGAACAGGGTCGGGCGCGGGGCCAGCAGGGCGGACAGAGTGTCATAGTCCGCGACGGTGCACAGGTCCGCGGGCAGTTGCTCGGCGTCGCCCACGTCGCCCGGGTCGCGCCGCGCCCAGGCCGGCATGTGCCCGGCCACCGGCACCATGACCCGCACCCGCTCGTCCAGCGCCGACAGCAGCACGGTCTGCCAGCCGCCGCCGGAGAGACCGGTCATGGCGACCCGCGCCGGGTCCGCCGCCGGGTGGTCCAGCAGCAGGTCCAGGGCGCGCTTCATCACCACCAGGAACACGCCCGCTCCGCATTGGCCGAGCAGGTCGAGCAGCAACTGCTGGTTGTGGGCCGCCAGGCTGGCGGTCTCCCCCATCCCCAGGAATTCGAAGCTCAGCGCCAGCATGCCGCGCTTGGCCAGGTTGATGCAGCGCGCCTGCTTGTAGTCCATCGCCACTCCACCGGCGTGGTGCCCGTTGGAGTTCAGCACCGCCGGCACGGGAGCCCGCCCGGTGGCGGCGACCGGCTCGTACCAGAGCGCCGGCACCCACACTCCGGGATAGCCCTCGAAGCGCAGCTTGCGGATCCGATACTCGGGCGCCGGCTGCAGGGTGTCGCCCCACACCACCTCGGGGCGCTCGTCCAGCACCCCGGCGGGATGGCCGCGCAGCAGCAGCTCGCTGCAGCGCGCACGCAGGGCGGCCGCCTGCGCCTGCCACTGCGCCGCGTCCGCCGGCAGCTCCAGCCGGCGCGCGCTGTCCTCCACGAAGCCCGCGATGCGCTGCTCCACACTGGCGCCGAGGCTCACCGACCGCAGCGGCGCGGCGGTGTGCTCTTGCGGGGTCTGGCGTAAGGATGAGACACTGTCCATGACGGACGGATCATACGCCGCCGCCGCTGCCGACGTCTGTGTCCAACAACTCTGCTTCGCCCGCCGCCGGCCACACCCAGCTCTCCGCGTTCCGTATCAACCGCCGTTTTCTGGCCTACCTGGCCCCGCGCTGGCGCCGGGTGGCCGCCATTTACGCGGTGATGCTCCTCGGCACCGCCACCCTGATCGCCATTCCGCAGCTGGTGCGCTGGATCGTCGACTACGGCATCCCCAGGCAAGACCTGCAGGTGGTCTGGCGCGCGGTGGGGATGCTCCTGCTGCTGGCCCTGCTGCGGGCGGTGCTGGCCTTCCTCATAGGCCGCTGGAGCGAGATCGTCTCGCAAGGGGTGGCCGCCACCCTGCGACAGGAGATGTTCACCCGTTTCACCGCCATGTCGGTGTCGCTGATCAGCCGCATGGAGTCGGGCCAGCTCCTGCAGCGCGCGGTGCAGGACGTGGAGCGGATCCGCTTCCTCACCGGCCGCGCGGTGCTGCGCGTGGTCGATGCCGCGGTGTTGTTCGTCGGCACCCTGGTGCTGCTGATCGGCATGAACCCGCTGCTCGGCGTGCTCTGTCTGGCGACCATGCCGCTGCTCGCCTACCGCGGCTATCACTACGGGCGCCGCCAGCGGCCGCTGTCCACCCGGCTGCAGCAGCAGCTCGGCGACCTTACCGGGCGGCTGGAGCAGAATCTGCGCGGGGTACGGCTGGTCAAGGCGTTCGCTCAGGAGCACCACGAGGTGCAGCGCTTCGACGCCGGCAACGACGCCTGGTTCGCGCTGGCGGCGCAACAGGCGCGGCTGACGGCGGTCAACTCGCCGCTGCTCGACCTGATCGCCAACTTCGGCCTGGTCATCGTGATCGGCGCCGGCGGCGTGTTCACGATCAACGGCAACCTGACCATCGGCGAGTTGGTGGCGTTCACCACCTACCTGACGCAGCTGTTCGCGCCGATCCGCCGCGTCGGTATGGTCATTCCGATGCTGGCGATGGCGGCCGCTTCCGGCGAGCGCATCGCGTCGGTCCTGGATGCGCCCGACGGCGTGCAGGAGCGGCCCGGCGCGCGCCCGCTGCCGCCGATTCGGGGCGCGGTGACCATGACCGGGGTGTCCTACCGCTACGGCGGCGACGGCGTGGACGGCGCCGCGGGCCATGCCGGCAGGTGGGCGCTGCGCGAGGTGAACCTGGACGTTCCGGCGGGCACCATCGTGGCGCTGCTCGGGGCGACCGGCGCCGGCAAGACCACCCTGGCCGGGCTGGTGCTGCGCCTCTACGACCCGCAGACCGGCAGCGTGCGCATCGACGGCATCGACGTGCGCGAGGTGACCATCGCATCGCTGCGCTCGCAGATCGGGGTCGTGATGCAGGATCCGGTGCTGTTTGCCGCCAGCATTCGGGACAACATTGCGTTCGGCGCCCCGGACGCCACCGACGCCGACGTGTACGCGGCGGCGCAGGCGGCCTGCATCCACGACCACGTGGTGAGCCTGGACGAGGGCTACGACACCATGGTGGGCGAGCGCGGCGTAACTCTGTCCGGCGGCCAGCGGCAGCGGGTCGCCATTGCGCGGGCCATTCTGGTGGATCCGCGCATCCTGATCCTCGACGACGCCACCTCCAGCGTCGATGCGCACACCGAGGAGCTGATTCACGATGCCTTGCGCCGGTTGCTGGCGGGCCGCACCTCCTTCATCATCGCGCAACGCCTGAGCACCCTGGAACTGGCCGACGTGGTGGTGGTGCTCGACGACGGGCACATCACCGCGCAGGGCGGGCACGAGGAACTGCTCGTCGCCTCCGCAACCTACCGCGCCATCTGCGCCGAGCAACTGCAGCTCG
>JAKZWC010000166.1:0-6454 GCA_047515735.1 Spirochaetales bacterium
CCCGCTACCGACCGCGCCGTAGGCAGTTGTCTGGGCCACCTGTGGCATCCGTTCGGTGCGGCGCTGGCCATCCTGGGTCCCATCGAGCAGCTCTACGTGGAGGCCGCTCCCGCCGGTGGCGGCGGGGTGGCGGTAGCCCGCTTCGCACAGGGCACCGTGGGCGCGTTCCACTTCAGCGCCGGGCGTTCCGGCACCAGCCCCCTCGAGTTTCTGGAGGTGGTCGGCGAAGGCGCCAACGTCACCGTCGAGAACGCGGCGCGGTTGACCTACTACCGCACCGGCTCCCCGGGCCCGTACGGTCGCTCGCCGAGCTTTCTCACCGACATCGAGCAGGCGCCGCTGGTGTGGCAGCCGGAGCTGTCCCTGGGCCAGCTCTACAACAGCAACAACTTCATCCAGGGCTACGCGCCGAGCATCATCGCCTTCGCGGAGGCCGCCCTCGGCACCGCCCCGCTCGCCTGCGGGACCCTGGAGGACGCGCGCGAGGTGCTCAAGGTATTCGAGGCCCTGCGCGCGGGCCCGGGCCGGCAGATTGCGCTGAACGGCGGGTGACGATTGATGCCGCAAGCAACTGACCTGGTGGCCGCCTGGCGCCTGGTAGCGTGGGACGACGTTTCCCCCGAGGGCGTAAGCCATCCAATGGGACCGGACCCCGTGGGCTATATCTCGTATGACGGCAGCGGCCGGATGTCGGTGCAGGTCATGCGTCGCGGACGGAGCGATCTGGGCGCCGACGGCGTCGCGGAGGCGTGCGCTGACCTGGTGCGCGAGGTGCTCGGCGGCTACCTCGCCTACGGCGGCAGCTATGAGGTGGACGCGGCGGCGGGAACCGTAACCCACCGTATCGAGTGCGCCCTCATGCCCGCCCAGGTGGGAACCGAGCTGACGCGCTGGTTCGAGATCGACGGCACCCGGCTCACCCTCTACCTGTCCCCACCCGCGGCCGACGGTCCACGCACCGGCAGCCATCTGGTCTGGGAACGCTGCGGCTGAATCAGCGTACCGGGACTCTCTCCCCCGACATCCCCGCTCGCAGCCCGCGGTCCCACTCGAAGCGGTACCGCCGCCGCATGACGCGCTCCCCGTCCGGCAGGCGCGTCAGTGGTCACTTCAGGGCATGTTTGTACTGTTTGGTACGCTGCTTGATCAGCTCTCACAGCTCCCTGGGAGAGTCGGGGGCGCCGAGGTATCCCACCGACGGGCTGCGGTCGGCCACCCACTGCGCATCGGCCGCGGTACGGACGTGACCGCCGTGGGTGAGCACGAAGATCTGCGGGTTCACGGCGTGGGCCGCAGCGGCGATATCGGTGACGATCGCCGGCGTTTCCTCCAGGGACGGCATTTCACCCCCTACGCCGATGTGGGCGACGATGCCGTCCACGCCCGCTGCGGCCATGGCGCGCGCCTCGTCGGGAGTGAACAGGTAGGCGAGAGTAAAGAACCCCTGCTCGTGCGCCTGCCGCATGAACTCCACCTCACGACCGAAGCCCATGCCGCCGTTCTCCAGCACGGCGCGAAAGTTGCCGTCTACCATGCTGACGCTGACCCAGTTGTTGATGCCGGAAAAGCCGGCCTGATCGATCTGCTGCAGAAACACGTCGACCCGCCGCGTCGGGTCGGTGCAGGCCAGCCCCAGCAGCACCGGCGTATCCCCGACGAGCGGCAGGATCTCCCGCGTGCCCACCTCGAATGCCAGCGCGTTGCCGTCCGCGAACGGGGCAATGCCGACGCCGGCCATGTAGCCGGCCTGGTGCCAGCGTGCCAGGGCGTAGGTCACGATCAGGTCCGCGCCTCCCTCCTCAGCGTACCGCGCCGCGGTGCCCGAAGCGCAACGGGCACAGAAGATGGCCCGTTTGGCGTCTACCTCGGCCCGCAGTCGGTCGACGATAGCCGAACGTTGGTGCAGCATTTGGATTGCTCCTTTACCCGATCAGTTTGGCAGCTCGTTGCGCCGCAGCGCGTTACAGATCCTGCTCGATCACCGCGCCTGCCTGGCCGGAGCCCCGGCCGATACCGAGCCCGCCGCCGGACACGACGGCTACCTACCGTTCAATACGCCCACTGTTCTACCGCCACGAAGGGTTGTTGAATGACCAACATAGTCCTGGTCAGCCGTCAGCACAACGGTAGGGAGCCTGACCTGCCGCACCGTTCGGAATGGCGGCCGACACCGACCTGGACCGGCTGCTGGGCGAGACCGCCCCGGAGGTGGGCGTGGTGTCGGTCTCAGCCCATAATGCGATCGGCATGAGCAACAACCCAATTGGCCGGGTCACCGGCAAGGTGGCCGTCGTCACCGGTGCTGCCTCCGGCATCGGCGAGGCAACCGCGAAACGGCTGGCTCAGGAAGGCGCGCGAGTGGTCGTGGCGGACCTCGACCACGAGAACGGGAGGCGGGTGGTCGCGGAGATTCGCGGGGCGGGCGGCGCGGCGACCTTCGTGGCCACGGACTTGAGCATGACGGCGCAGGTCAAGCAGATGATCGATCGCACGCAGGAATCGTACGGCCGTCTCGATATCCTGCACAACAACGCGATCTGGTTCAGGCATGCCCCGGCGGTCGAGTTACGGGAGGAGGACTGGGACCGGACGCTGAACGTGGGGTTGAAGGCCTGCTTCCTCGGCGCCAAGTTTGGGATTCCCTTGATGCGGGAGACGGGTGGCGGGGCAATCGTGAACACGGCGTCAGTGCACTCGCTGGCCGGGTTCCGCACGTGCACGGCATATGATAGTGCCAAGGCGGGACTGCTGGGGCTGACACGGGTGCTGGCGCTGGACTACGGACCTGACATTCGGGTAAACGCGGTGTTGCCGGGGGCGATACTCACGCCGCTGTGGGGGGAGTCGACGGAGCAGGAGCGCCGGCGCTATGCCGCAATGGTGCCGATGCAGCGGCTGGGAACGGGAGCGGACATCGCCAACGCCGTGCTGTATCTGGCCTCGGACGAGGCATCGTTCGTCACCGGGACTCACCTGGTCGTCGACGGCGGTCTGCTGGCTCGCGCGGAGTGACGAACCGGATCTGCCACAGTAGACATGCGGGCTTCGTCGGAGGCCAGAAACAGCGCGCAATAGGCCACGTCCCAAGCGGTGCCCATGCGCTTCATGGGTACCATCGCGTTGCGGCG
The DNA here is from genome assembly GCA_047515735.1 of Spirochaetales bacterium. Lineage (GTDB taxonomy): Bacteria > Spirochaetota > Spirochaetia > SZUA-6 > Bin103 > Bin103. The sequence goes on from JAKZWC010000166.1 coordinate 3,129, forward strand.
GCGAATCAGCTCTTCGCGGGAGCCGCCGTAGGCGCCGGTGATGCAGCGCTCTGAGCAAATCATGACGCCACAGGATCGGGAACGGTTTTCAGCTTCGCCGGCGGTGCTCGCCGACGACACCCGGGTGCTCATACGGCCACTGCGCGTCAGTGATGCCCAGGCTCTGGGCGATTTCTACGTGTCGGTGCCGGCGCAGGACTACCGGTTCTACCGCGCCGGACCGCTGACCCGGGAGCGAGCCGACACCATGGCCGCCACCGCTGATCGAGCCGACAGTGTGGTGCTGGTGTTGGTGCCCGTACCCCACCGCCGGAACCGACAGGCTCCCGCCCCGATCGGAGGTTACGCGTGGTACCGATGGCAGGACGGCGCAGCCCGCAGCATCTTCGGCATCTGCGTAGGGCCCGACTTCCAGAATCTCGGCGCCGGCACCGCCCTGATGACGCGCCTGCTGGAGATCGCCCATGAGGTTGGACCTCCCGTCATGAGCCTCACGGTGCAGAAGGCGAACCCGCGCGCGATCGGGCTCTACCGGTCGATGGGGTTCCACATCGTCCGCGAACAGACGCGCCCGGCCAGCAACTGGTTCCCCGCCGAGGCGGAGTACTACATGGAACGCGGCACGTGACGGCACCCGGCGCTCACGACCGGGAAGCAGCCAGCGGCGCGCACCTTGATCAAGTGCTCGCCTCCAGCGGGCGATCGGCCGTACACTGGTCCGGTCATGTGCCGTAACATACGTCTTCTGCACAATTTCGCGCCGGCAACTACGCCCGAGGAGGTGCACGCCGCGGCGCTGCAATACGTCCGCAAGGTGGCCGGCACCGGTAAGCCGTCACGGGCCAACGAGGCCGCGTTCCTGCGCGCGGTGGAAGAGGTGGCCGGAACCACGCAACGGCTGCTGCATGCACTGGTCACCAGCGCCCCGCCGCGCATCCGCGAGACCGAGGCGGCCAAGGCACGGGCGCGCGCCGCGCAACGGTTCGGTCGCGCCACGGCGGCGCAAGCCGTTCCGGCCCAGGGGTAGGCACGGTGACCGAATCGCAAACGGGGCACCCGCCGGTCAGGGTCGCCATCATCGGCACGGGGCGGCGCAGCGGGTATCTGTACGGTCCGTTGCTCCATGCCCTCGACGACACCGAGCTGGTCGCCGTGTGGGGCCGCAGCGCGGACTCGTCCGCGGCGCTGGGCGCCGAGCTCGGGGTACCCGCCTACTCCGACCTGGAGCGGCTGCTACGCGAGACCGCTCCCGAAGTGGGCGTGGTGTCGGTCAACTACGGCGCCAACGGCCAGGTCGGACGGCTGGCGGTGGAGCACGGCCTGCACGTGCTGCTGGAGACCCCGATAGCGCACCAGCTCGGCGAAGCCGACGCCATCATCGAGGTGGCGCGGCACCGGGGGTTGAAGGTCGAGGTGGCCGAACAGTTCCACCGTCGGCCGCTGGAGCAGGCCAAGCTGGCGCTGATCGGGTCCGGGCTGATGGGCCGCGTGCACACCTCGTTCAACGACTTCTCCGGGCACGGCTACCACGGCGTGAGCGTGATGCGCAGCTACCTGGGCTTCCACTGCCGGCCGCTGCAGGTCACCGGCGCCGTGCGCCGCTATCCGCTGCAGACCGGCGGCAGCGGCGAGACGCAGGAGCACGGCATCGTGGAGTTCGAGGGCGGTGGGCTCGGCATCTTCCATTGGAGCAATGTGGCCTACGGCAGCCCGCTGCGCTGGTGGCGCAGCAGCCGCTTCCTGGCGGAGCGCGGCATGGGCCTCAGCGTCGGCGCGGGGCTCGACATCGAGGAGCGGCTGTCGCTGCTCGCGCCCGGTGACGGCGCCCCGCAGTTCCTGACCGTGCAGCGGCACTGGGAGCGAGTCGACGGCGGCGCCCTGACCGCCATCGAGATCCATACCGGCCGGCCCGAGCAGCCGCTGATCCGCTGGCAGAATCCGTTCGCCCCGCGACAGCAGGGCCACGGGCGCCAATGGCACGACGACGAGATCGGCGTAGCCGGCTGCATCGCCAGCCTGGTGCACGCGGTGCGGGAAGACTCGGAGCCGAGCTACGGCGCACACCAGGGCCGCCTGGACCAGGAGCTGATCTGCGCGCTGCGCAAGTCGTCCGCCGCGGGCGGGGCGCCGGTACGGCTGCCGCTGGACCCGGACGAGGTGATTTCCGCGTAGCAGCTACCGGCGCCGGCGAGCTCCTTCACTCCTCCCAGGGCAGGTAGCACACCTTGACGGCGCGCTTGCGGCGCAACAGCTCGACGCCTTCCGCATAGCGCCGCAACGGCAGGCTGGCGGTGACCAGCGGCTGCAGGCGCAGGGCGCCGCTCACCACGTGGCCCAGGGCGCGTTCGGCGGCGGTCTTGAAGTGGCCGGGATAGCCCAGCAGCGACAGCTTGCGGTGGCGCGCACGGTACAGCACCTCCTCGCGCAACACCCCGAAGATCGCCACCGCGTTGTCGGTGCGGTCCATCAGCGCCTCGATGGAGACCTTCAGCCCGGTGCAGTCGATGGCAAGGTCGAAGCGCCCCGCCGACGTCTCCTCCGGCGCCACAACACCTGCCGCGCCGAGGCTCGCCGCCAACTCGCGCCGCGCGGCGACGGGGTCGATGCCCACCACCTCGCCTGCGCCGTGGGCACGGGCGAGCTGCAACGCGATCAACCCGGCGGGACCGAGACCGCCGACCGCCACCCGCCGTTCTGCCAGGCCGTAGCCGCGTTGCAACTGGTCGATGGTCACCTGCACGCACATCGCCAGCTCCAGCGGAGCGAGCGCCGGTGCCGGCAGCTCCTCCGGCACCGGCAGCAGGTGGTCCGCGTCGAACACGTTGTAGCGGGCATAGCAGCCCGCTCGCTGATGCCCCGGATCACGCCAGGCGGCCACCCGCATCCCCGAACCCAGACCCTCTACGCGGTCCCCGACAGCCACCACCCGCCCCACCGCCTCGTGGCCGGGCTGGCCCGGCGGATAGGGATACTGCAGCGGCCGGCCGGGAAACATCGGCTCGCCGCTGGCCAGATGCAGGTCCCAGTGCGGGCAGGTGGTGATCGCCTCGATCCTGACCACCACCTGGCCGCGGCCGGCGCTGGGAATCGGCCCGTCGCGCAATTCGCTCACGCCGGGCGTGACGATCTGCAGATACCGGTTGCCGTCTTGCTCCCCCATCATTCCTCCCATTCCAGCACCACGCCCAGCACGCCTTCCGCGCGGGACTCGATCAGCTCCCACGCGGCTGCCGCTTCGCCCACGGGGAAGCGGTGGGTGATCAGCGGCGTGGTGGTGATGGCGCCGGCGGCGACCAGCTCCAGGGTGCGGTCCATGCGCGGCGGGG
>JAKZWC010000167.1:0-3791 GCA_047515735.1 Spirochaetales bacterium
GTCGGAGCGGCGGCCCGGCAGGTAGCGGCTGTCCACCCGCTTGGCGACCACCCCTTCCAGCTTGCGCCGGCACACCTCGTGATAGAACGCCACGCCGGCGCCGACGAACCCGTCGGAGACCACGATATGGCCCGATCCGCAGCCGTTCACGAGGTCGGCCAGCGGCTGCCGCCGCTCCAGCAGCGGCAGCTCCGTCACCGGAGCGAACTCGCGGTACATGAGGTCGAACACCAGGTACAACGCCGGCGGCGCGCCGGTCTCGGGGGAGCCGCCGCCGCGGCGGTCGCGCCGCAGCACGAATTCGAAGTCGGGGCGACCCTCGTTGAGCACCACGATCTCGCCATCGACCATGGTGCCCGCCGGCAGCCGCGCCAGCGCGGCCAGTTCCGGGTAGTTGCCGGTGAGATCGTTGCCGGCGCGGCTCAGCAGCCGGTAGCCGCCGCCCTCCGCCAGCGTCACCGCGCGGATGCCGTCCCATTTCACCTCGTACAGGTGGCGGTCGGAATCGAACGGCGCGCCCGGCTTGGCGAGCATGGGCGCGAAACTGCGCGGCAGGCGGGCGGCAGCGACGGCCATGACTTCGCCCCGGCCCGGTTACCGGCGCATCCCGTTGCGCGGGAGCCGAAAAGGCCGCATGCGACTCGTCGCGGGGTCAGCCAACCTTCTGCTTGCGTGCGCCGCCGCTCGCCGCCGTGCTGCGCTTGGTCTTGGCGCTCGGCGCCTGCTTCTTGCCGGCCGCCTCGGCCGCGCCCTGCGCCTCCGCCACGCTCTGCTTCAGCGCTTCCATGAGGTTGATGATCTTGGGCTCCTCGACGTCCTCCGCCTGCACCACGTCCTGTCCCTGCACCTTGAGCTGGATCAGCTCGGTGAGCTTCTCGACGTAGCGGTCGGTGTAGCTGCCGTAGTCGAAATCCTTCAGCCGCGAAGCGTCGATCAGCATGCTGGCGAGCTGCAGCTCCTCCGGGGTGCACTCGGAGTCCTCGATCTCATCCCGGAACAGGTCGGCCGACTTCACCTTCTTCTTGTGACTGAGGATGGTCATCGCCAGCATGTCGTCCAGCGGACGCAGCAGCACCAGCTGCTCGCGCTGGGAGATCACGACCTGCGCCAGGGCGTGCACCCCGCTCTCCTGCATGCCGCGCACCAGCAGGCGGTACGGCTTCTGGCCCACCGCGCCGTCGGGCAGCAGATAGTAGGTGCGGCCGGCGTGGTACACCGGATCCAGGGCGTCCGGGGCCACGAATCCCTCGATGTTGACGGAGTGGTCGCTCTTGGTGCGCAGCTTCTCCAGCTCCTCATCTTCGATCACCACGTACTGGCCCTTGGCGTGCTCGTAGCTGCGCGCGATCTGGTCGTTGCCTACCTCGCCGTGCACGGGACACACCTTCTTGTAGGCGATGCGGCTGTTGCAGTCGCAGTGCAGTTGATTGAGCCGAATCTGGGCGCCGGGGTCATTGGCCGTAAACGCCTTCACCGGCACCGAAACCAGGCTCAGCTTGATGAATCCCTTCCAGCTTGTACGTGGTGGCATCACTCCTCCCTCGCGCCCCGACGATCCTGCAAGATAACGCTAGGGCGCCGCCATTGGGCTGTCAAGACCAACCGAATCGCGCCGCGCAGCGCCCCTGCGGCAGCCGTCCCGTTCCGGCCCTTTGATTATCGGCCGGCGGCCGATGGGGTAGGATGCGCATCTCAATGGCGGACACCGCAGCTTATGACAGCTCGTTCGACGACATCTGCGGCGGCAGCAACCCGCGGCCGCCGGCACGGCCCGTCCGGCGATGACCGGCGGTGAAATAGTACACCGGACACTGGTGGAAGCCGGCGTCCGGCACGTGTTCGGCGTGGTCAGCGTGCACAACCTGCCGATCTACGACGCCATCGACCGCGGCGGCAAAATCCAGGCGGTGGCGCTGCGCCACGAGCAGGCCGCGGTGCACGCCGCCGACGGCTATGCCCGCGCCACCGGGAGGCTGGGGGTGGTGCTGACCAGCACCGGGCCGGGCGCGGCCAACGCCGTCCCCGGCCTCTACGAGGCGGGTTTCGCGTCGTCGCCGGTGCTGATGGTCACCGGCCAGATCGATACCCCCTACCTGGGCAAGGGACGCGGCTTCCTGCACGAGGCGGAGCAGCAGGCGGCGATGCTGGGTGCCGTCTCCCGGCGGGTGGAGAGCGTGCGTCTCGGGCGCCGGATCGCGCCCGCACTGGGCGCAGTCATCGAGGACATCCTCACCGGCCGCCCGCAGCCCGGTTGCGTCGAGATACCCATCGACCTGCAGTACGCCGAGGTGGCGGAGGAGGCTGCGGCGGACGGGCCGGGAGTGGCGCGGCGCGGCGGGCCGGGCGTCTCGCTGCCGGCGCCCCTGCAGCCGGAGCCGGCGGCGGCACGCAGAGCGGCGCGGATGCTGGCGCGCGCTGCGCGGCCGCTGATCATCGCCGGCGGCGGGGTGCTGCGCAGCGGCGGCGCGGGATGCAGCGGAGGCGCCGCACCGGAGCTGCGCGCGCTGGCGGAGCGGCTGCAGGCACCGGTGTTGTCGAGCGCCAACGGCCGCGGCGCGCTGCCGGAGGACCACCCGCTGGGTCTCGGGGCGCTGCTGTATCACCCGGAGATCCAGGCCCTGCAGGAGGATGCGGACGTGGTGCTCGCGGTCGGCACGCGCCTGCAGGTGGGACCGGAGGGGCGCAACTACGTCCCGCTGCGCGGCAAGCTGATCCACCTCGACGCCGACGCGGGGGTGATCGGCCGCGTCCACCGGCCGGCGCTGGCCCTGGTAGCCGACGCGGCCGCGGGACTGGCTGCGGTGACCACCGCGCTGGCGGACGTCACCACGGAGGAGGCCTGCCGTACCGACACCGAGCAGGACCCGGAGCCCGACGCAGCACCGGACCGCGCGGCGGCGCGGGCCGAATGGGTGGCACGGGCGGTGGCGGCGCGGCGCACGGTGCAGGAGCGGCTGCGCGCAATGATCGGGCCCGACCACGCGGCGATCATGGACCTGATCCGCGGCGGCGCACCGCGCGACGCCGTCATGGTGCGCGACAGCACCGTCCCCGCCTACCTGTGGGCCAACCAGTTGCTGCCGATGCTGGCCCCGCGCACCTCCATGCACCCCACCAGCGGCGCCATCGGCCCCGGCCTGCCGCTGGCGCTCGGGGCGGCCCTCGCCACCGGCCGCCGCACCGTGCTGATCGCGGGCGACGGCGGCTTCATGCTGCATGTGGGCGAGCTCGCGGCCGCGGTACAGTACCGGCTGCCTATCACCATCTGCCTGTTCAACGACCGCGGCTACGGCATCCTGCGGCGAGTGCAGGCGGCGCGCTTCGCCGGCCGCACCTTCGCCGTGGATCTGGAGACCCCCGACTTCCCCGCCCTCGCCCGCAGCATGGGCGCCGCCGCCCACGCCGTCGCCAGCGTCGAGCAGTTCGCGACGGCCTACACGGCTGCGCTCGACTGCGACGGGCCGGTGCTGCTGGACATCGACCTGAACGCCCTGCACCCCATGGGCGAGTACCCCCCGCGCCGACACTGAACTCCTTTGTCGCTATCCCGCCGCATCCTGCATGACCACCTGCTACAGAGAACATTGCTCATCGACTGCGACCCTCCTTTTGCCACCTCAGCTCGCCAAGCTATACGACGACAATAACAGCCCTCCCCACCAAGTATGCAAAGCGGTCCTCACAGCGCACGAAGACCGCAAAGCAACTGCAATCGATCACCGAAACTGGCACAAAGAATGAACCTACAGATATGATCTTCCTTCCAGCGAACCAAACGGCGCTTCCTGAAT
>JAKZWC010000168.1:0-5784 GCA_047515735.1 Spirochaetales bacterium
GCGGCACAGGGCGCTCATTCGGTGCCAAGTGGCGCGCCCCGCCGCCTCCTCGCCATCGTAGATCGTATAGCAGTACAGCAGGTCATGGCCGAAGCTCTCGGCGGCCTTTGCCAGCCGTCTGCCGCGAGGGAGCGGCGGAGGATCGAAGGCGAAGCTCAGGTCGCGGTGCAGCACGACCTCGCGGTGGTAGTTCTCGAAGCCGTGCGCGAGAAACAGGTTGGTGACGTGGCTTTGCTCCCAGCAGCCGCCGTGCCACGCCGCGTAGAAGGGATAACCGTGCTTCATCTGCCACGCCTCGACGTGGGTACAGCTGGCGCGTCGCAGGTGCTCGAGCGCCGCCGAGAGCAGTGCCTTGCCCACTTCCGGCCGCTCCGGCGGGAACGCGAGGAAGCGGATCAGCCCGCCGCCGCGGAGCACCGTGAAGTCCACGAATCCCAAAGCGGTGCCCGCGGTGCCGGCGATATACGCGGTTTCCGGGTCGAGCTTGCGGCCGGGGCTGGACAGGGTCCCGTTGCCGAGCAGCGCGTCCGTAAACTCTGCCACGGTCAGCGGCCAGTTGCACGGGATGGCGGCGACCGCGTCGTTGTAGAGGCGGACCACCGCGCCCAGGTCGTCCGCGCGCATGGTTCTGACTTCCAAGGCCATCCGCCCGTGCCGCCGACTTACGGCGACACCAGAACGGGAACCCGGTGGATGACATTGCCGAGGTAGCCCTTCGGATTCCACGGCTGCCGGAACGGTTGCGCGTTTCCGCTGTCGTCGAACGCCCGCGCCCAGATCTCGTAGTACCCGCGCTGCCGGAAGACCAGCTCGGTGCTCCAGTGGTGCCAGGCGTAGCGGTTCGCCGGACCGGTCAGGGCGGCCTCCCGCCACGAGATGCCGAAGTCGGTGGAGACCAGCACCCGATCCACCCGGTTCTCGCCCGCCCAGGCATGACCCCCAACCTGCACCGAGTCCCCCGCGGCGGTTTCGTGGTTCGCTCGCGGTCTGGTGATCAGCGACTTGACGATCCAGGAGGTGGCGATGCGCATGTCCTCCGGCGGGGGCGCAACACCGGGAGTCGCGGGGTATGCAGGAATGCGGTAAGAATAGCCGCTCATCTTGGCCGAGTCGTGCGCCCGGTCGCGGAGCCGGATGCGGGTCAGCCACTTCTGCATCGCGCTGCCGATCCAGCCGGGAACCAGCAGCCGCGCCGGGAAGCCGTGCGCCGCCGGCAGCGGGTCGCCGTTCAGCGCCAGCGCGATCAGGGTATGCTCGTCCAGCGCCTTGGCGAGCGGAATGCCGCGGGAGAACGGCTCGCCGCCGTCCGGTGGGGCGTCCTCGCCGTAGCAGGCGGCGTAGACGGCGCTGTCCTTGACGCCGGCCGACTCCAGCACGCCGCGCAGGCGCACGCCGGTCCACTCGCTGCAGGCGACCGCTCCCCGAATCCACTGCGTGCCTCCGACCGGCGGGTGGAACAGGCTTCTGCCGTTGCCGGCACACTCCAGGACCATCTGCATGGTGACCTGCGGGAAGCAGAGCAGGTCCTCCAGTGTCAGGGCCAGCTCGTGGCGCACCTCGCCGTCTACGCGCAGCGCCCAGCCGTGCAGATCCTTGCTCCGCGCCCGTTCCGGTATGGCGCCGTTGTTGCGCACGAAGTGGCGCGCCGTCGGGGTGACGGCGTCGTCGAGCAGATGGACCGGCAGCTCGCCGTTTAAGGGGTCCTCCGAGTGCACGATCATGTCCGGCTTGGGGAGCCCCTGGTCGGGGACGTTCTCCCAGGCACTGAGGAGCAGACCGCGCCCGAACAGGCCGCGCGCCGCCGCCTGCGGCCCGGCGCCGAACAGGACCAGGGCGAGCGCCGCGTCCCTGCCGACGGCGGTAAGAAAGTCGCGTCGTGTGACCCGATCGAACCGCGCCAGCTCCGCCGTGTCGGCGCCGTTGGCGGTCAGGATGCTTCGATACTCGGACCAGCGCCTGGCGGACGCCGTGGGTGTCATCGAGGACGGCGGGGTCACGGCGTCGTGACGCGGTAGAGCTTGAGCGTCTCGTCTCTGCTGCATGCGGTTGCCATGCTTCGCGTTCACCGCTGGTGTAGACTCTGACTCAGGATTCTACGACAAGGAGGGCGCCCGATGCGACCGCCGGTCGCCAGCATGCAGAACGCCGGGGTGAAGCGGGTGGTGCGGTTGCGCCGGCGGCGGGCGCGCGACCGCGAGCGGGCGTTCCTGATCGAAGGCTACCGGGAACTGCTGCGGGCGGTGGAAGCCGGGCTGCCGCTGGAGGCGGTCTACCACTGCCCGGAGTTCTATCTCGGGAGCAACGAGCCGGCGCTGCTCGAGCGCGCCGGGCAGGCCGGCGGCGCGCTGCTGATCGAGACTACCGCGGCCGTGTTCGCCAAGCTCTCCTACCGCGACCGCCCCGATGGCCTGCTGGCCGTGGCGCCGCTGCCGGCCTGGACCCTCGCCCACCTGCCGGAGCCGGCGCCGGACTCCCTCTTCGTGGTCGCCACCGCCATCGAGAAACCGGGCAATCTGGGTACGCTCCTGCGCAGCGCCGATGCGGTGGGCGTCGCCGGGGTGATCGCCTGCGATCCGGTCACCGACCTGTTCAATCCGAACGTGGTGCGCGCCAGCGTGGGCACCCTGTTCACGGTTCCGGCGGCGCAGGCGGACGCCGCGGCCACCCGCCGCTGGCTGCAGGCGCACGGGGTGCGCACGGTGGTCACCACGCCCGCGGCCGGGCGCTGCTACACCGACCACGACCTCACCGGCGCGCTCGCCGTGGTCCTGGGCAGCGAGCAGTTCGGCCTGGATGCCGCGTGGCTTGACGGCAAGCACAGCGCGGTGTCGATCCCGATGCTGGGCCACGCCGATTCGATCAACGTCGCCATGGCCGGCACCGCCCTGCTGTTCGAGGCACTGCGCCAGCGCCGCCAGACGGAGAACTGATCCCAACCCGGCGAGTCGACCGGCAAGGTTCCCGTGGGCAAAGCAACACTGTCGCTTCCGCGTTATGGAGTATAGTTGGAGGTGGCGATGGGAGAGCCAATGGCGCTGCGCGACGAAGACATCGGGCGCATAGAGGATTACGTCAAGCCGTGGCTTCGAGGCGTGGTCGAGGACTTGATTCCCGGGGGCGAGCCGGCCGGGGTTGGTGTCCAGCTCCTGGAACGGATGGTCTGGGTGGAGGAGGAGCTCAAGGCGCAGCGCCAGTTGATGGACGAGCGCTTCGGATTCATGGAGCGGCGCTTCGAGGCGGTCGACAAGCGCTTTGAGGTGATGCTCGGCCATGGCGACAGGCGCTTCGACCAGGCAGGCGAGCGCTTCGAGGAGATGCTCGGCCAAACCAACAGGCGCTTCGACGAGGCGGGCAAGCGCTTCGCGGAACACGTCGGCCATACCAACACTCGCTCTGCAGACCTCATCGCCCAGATGAACACCCGCTTTGCGGACCTCACCATCCAGATGAACGCCCGTTTCAGCGAGTTGACCTGGATGATCGGAGTGGGATTCGTGATCACGGCGCTGACAACGCTGTACGCCCTGTTGGCCTGACGGCGGTCTCGGTCCGCGCCGCTCCGAGTCGTTACCAGTCGAAGAAAGAGCCTGACGGCCAGGGGTCGCGGTAGCCGGTGGTGAACAGGCCCTCGAACGACCTTTCCGCGTTGCCGGTACGCCACGGTCGCCGCTTCCAGCCCCCGCCTTCGAGCAGGTCGCCGGTCTCCTCGAGGTGTGCCAGCAGCAGGTCGTGCAGCTCGTTGCGCAACCCGGCGTGCTCGGGGGCGTGAAGCAGGTTCACCGTCTCCCCCGGGTCGGCGCGCAGGTCGTACAACTCGTCGCTGTCGAGCAGGTTGATCGAGAGCTTCCAGTCCGCGGTGCGTACGCAGCGGATGGGATAGAAGCCGCCGGCCCGTTCCTGGCTGATCCCGAAGCGGTGGTACTCGCTGAACGCGGCGCCACGGTACTCGGAGGCAGAGCGCTCACCGCGGAGCAGCGGCAGCAGCGACTTGCCGGTGTAGCCGGCGGTGCGCGGGAACCGTCCGCCGTCGGCGCCGGGAACTCCCGCGGCCTCCACCACGGTGGCCCACACGTCGAGACTACTGGTCAGGCTCTCCATGTGCGCCCCCACGGGGAGCTCCGGTCCGGCCACCAGTAGCGGCACCGCCACGGTGTGGTCATACATCGTCGGGCCCTTGGCGCACAGGCCGAAGGCGCCCAGGTGGTCTCCGTGATCGGAGGTGTATATCAGCACGGCATTGGGACAGTACCGGTCGACGGCGTCGAGCAGCCGGCCGATCTCCCAATCCGCGTCACTGTTGCAGTCGTAGTACTTGTGGTAGTAGCCGGGGTATTCCCCGGGGGTGGCGCGCGCCGCCGCCAGCCACGCGGAGTAGTCGCGCTGCAGGCGCGGCTTGTCGGCGGCAGCTTCCGGGAACGAGGGCGGCCGCGGCAGGCGCTCTTGATCGTAGCGTCCCTGGAACGGCGGCGGACAGATGTAGGGTCCGTGCGGCTCGTCCAGCTCCACGGCCAGAAACAGGGGCGCGTCGCGGTCGCTGCCCCGCAGCAGGTCGATGGCGCGGTCCACCACGCGGTGGGCGTAGCAGTAGCGCACATCCTCCATGCCGCGCAGCCAGCCGCCGAAGCGGTTGGCGCCGCTGCGTCCCACCTCGTCGTGGAAGCTGGTCATATCGTACCAGGTGGCGGCCGAGAAGCCGCCGTCGGCGCGGCCGGCGCCCGCGTAACCGCCGTCCAGAGGCCACTTGCCGACGTGGTGAGCCACGTAGCCGGCCTCGGCCAGCAGCTCGCCCAGCAGTGGCACCCCCCGCGACGGGGCGACGTTATTGCACAGTGCGCCGTTGCGGTTCGGCGGCAGCCCGGTATACCAGGAGGAGCGCGCCGGCGTGCACAGCGGCGAGGCGGTGATGCAGGTGCTGAACAGGGTGCCGCGCGCGGCCAGCCGGTCGATGTTGGGAGTCTCCGGGAGCTGAGGCGCGGCGCCCTCTGCCGCACCCGACCGGTGCCAGTGCGCGGGACCGTACGCCGACACCATGTCGCGGCCCTGGGTGTCGGTGGTGACGAAGATGATCGGTGGTCGGTCGGCCATGACACAGAGTACGATGGCACCCGATGTCGCGCCATGCGTCGCTGGCTCCGCTGTCCACTCAACTACGTGCCGGGCTTTGCGGATGCCTATCTGCTGGAGATCGCGCCGATGCTCGGGGTGCGCGAGAGCCGCCGCATCATGGGCGACTACCTGCTGACCGGCGACGACGTGGCGGCGGGGCGCCAGTTCGCGGACGGGGTGGCGCTGGGCGGCTATCACATCGACATCCACCGGCCGGCGGGAACCTGGGTGGAATCACGCAACGTGCAGACCTACGACATCCCCCTGCGCTGCCTGGTGGCGCGCGACGTCGAGGGGCTGCTGATGGCGGGCAAAATGCCTGTCCGCCACCCACGAAGCGGTGGCTTCGACGCGGGTCATTCCGATCTGCATGGCGCAGGGGCAGGCAGCCGGAACCGCCGCCGCCCTGGCGGTAGGCGCCGGGCGGCCGGTGCGCGACCTGCCGACACAGCGCATCCTCGACACGCTGATCGAACAGGGCGCGGAACTGCGCCAGACACTCGGCGAACCCGACCCCGCGGTGATCGAGCACGTGGGCCAACTCCCCAAGCAGGAGCCGCCCACCACCGGCGACCGCGATCTGGTGAGTCAGGCCGCCGGCGCCTGGCTGCGCTAGCTCAGCGGCTTCAGTCCCGCTCCAGCAACAGCGCGATGCCCATGCCGCCGCCGATGCACAGG
>JAKZWC010000169.1:0-48490 GCA_047515735.1 Spirochaetales bacterium
GTGCTGGAGAGCGCGGAGCAACTCGTGGCGCTGGACGCGGTCGACGCCGTGTACATCGCCGTGCCCAACTACCTGCACGCCGCCATCAGCACCATGGCGCTGCAGGCGGGCAAGCACGTGCTGCAGGAGAAGCCGCTGGCACTCAGCCTGGCGGACGCGGCACCGCTGGCCGCGGCGGCGCGGCAGTCGGGCAAGCACTTCATGCTGGGCATGAACCAGCGCTTCGCGCCGCCGGTGCAACGTGCCAGACAACTGGTGGAGCAGGGATGCATCGGCCGGCCGTACCACTGCAAGGCGTACTGGCGTCGCAGGACGGGCATTCCGGGGATCGGGAGCTGGTTCACCCGCAAGCGGCACTCCGGCGGCGGCGGGCTGCTCGACATCGGCGTGCACATGCTGGACGACGCCCTCTACGAACTCGGCGACTTCGAGGTGCACTCGGTGTCCGGGGCAACCTACGCCGAGTTCGGGCCGCGCGGGCTGGGCGAAGGCGGCTGGGGCCTCTCGGAACGGCCCGACACGCGCTTCGACGTGGACGACTTCGCCACCGCAATCATCAAGCTCAAGAGCGGCGCCAGCGTGGTGCTGGATGCGGTCTGGGCGATGCACTCCGAGCAGCGCAGCGCCATGAACGTCGAGCTCTACGGCAGCGACGGCGCCATCGACACCTACGGCGAACGGCTCTGCCAGCCGCAGGCGGACGGCTACCACATCATCGAAACCACCGATGTCGGGGCGCTCACCTACCCGCACGCCAGCCGCTTCCACCACTTCGTGAACCTGATCCTGGGGCGCGAGGACGCGTGCGTCACCCTGGAGCAGGCGCTGACCGTGCAGCGGGTGCTGGACGCGATCTACTCCTCGGCGGCCAGCGGCAGGGAAGTGATCTTCGACGACTGATGCCTCGTTGACCGGGCGCCGGAGATACAGGAGGATCGCCACCCATGCGCATTCTATTTGCTGATGACACCGATATCAGCCTGAACGGGGACATCGATTTCTCCGGGCTGGAGGCGTTGGGAGAGTACCACAGCCTGCCCAACGGCTCGGTGGCCGAGATCATCGAGCACGGCGCCGCCACCGAGGTGATCGTGGTCAACAAGGCGCTGATCACCACGGCGGTGTTCGAGGCACTGGCTGACCTGCGCCTGGTGGCGGTGAGCGCCACCGGCTACAACAACGTCGACCTGGAGGCGGCCCGCGCCGCCGGCGTCACGGTGAGCAACGTGGCCGGCTATGCCGGCGACACCGTGCCCCAGCACGCCTTCGCGCTGATCCTCAACCTGGCCACCAAGGCGTACCGCTACGCCGCCGACGTGGCCCGCGGCGACTGGCAGCGCAGTTCGTCGTTCACGCTGCTGCGCTACCCCGCCTTCGAGCTCAAGGGGCTCACCATCGGCATCATCGGCTTCGGGGTGATCGGCCGCGGCGTGGCGCGCATCGCCGAGGGCTTCGGCATGCGCATCCTGGCGCACGACGCCTTTCCCATCCACGACAGCCCGTACGCCAACACGCCGCTCGACGAGCTGCTGGCGGAGTCCGACTTGGTGACCATCCACAGCCCGCTCACCGACCAGACGCGCAACCTGATCGACGCCGCGGCACTGGCGCGGATGAAGCCCACCGCCTACCTGGTCAACACGGCGCGCGGCGGCATCGTCGACGAAGCGGCGCTGGCCGCGGCACTGCACGACGGGAGCCTGGCCGGGGCCGGCTTCGACGTGCTCACGGAGGAGCCGCCCAGCGCCGGCAACCCGCTGCTGGAGGCGCCCAACATCATCATCACCCCGCACAGCGCGTGGTCCACCCGCGAGGCACGCCAGAAGCTGATCGACGAGAGCGTGGAGAACATCCGCGCCTTCATCGCCGGCACCCCGCGCAACGTGGTCAGCGCCTAGCCTACACCCACAACAGGTTTTCGGTGTCCAGCTCCTCGACGGGGAGCAGTTCCGTCACCTCATCCACGGTGGTGGCGGCCACCATGCGTTCGGCCAGGGCTTGCGCGGCGGCCAGCTCGATGCCGGAGATGGCCGCCTGCACCGCCGGCAGGTAGATCGGCTCCACGCTCAGGCTGCGCACCCCGATGCCGATCAGAAACGGCAGGTACTGGGCCTGGTGCGCCATGTCGCCGCACACCGACACCTCCACCCCCCGGCGGGTGCAGGCCGTGACCACCGCATGCAGCGTGCGCAGCACGGCCGGGTGATGCGGCAGGTAGAGGTGGGCCACTTTCTCATTGGTGCGGTCCACCGCCAGCAGGTACTGAATCAGGTCGTTGGTGCCGATGGAGAGGAAGTCCGCCTCGCGCGCGAAGTCGTCGATCAAGGGGACGACGGAAGGCACCTCCACCATCGCCCCGACCGCCACCTCGGTGCTGATCTGATGGTCCTCCTTGCGCAGCTCGGCGGCACACTGCTCCACCGCGGCCCGGCCGGCGCGCAACTCCTCGATGGAGGTCACCATGGGGAACATCACGTGCAGCTTGCGCCCGCGGTTGGCGCGCAGCATGGCGCGCAGTTGCTGGGTGAAGATGTCAAGGTTGCGCAGGCTGAAGCGTATGGAGCGCACCCCCAGGAACGGGTTCTGCTCGCGCATGTCGGGAAAGTAGGGGAGCACCTTGTCGCCCCCGATGTCGAGGGTACGGAACAGGATGTCGCCGTTCGGGAAGCGCGCCACCAAGTCGCGGTACAGGGTGTACTGCTCCTCCTCCGTGGGCAGCTCACGCCGCACCATGAAGGGGAACTCGGTGCGGTACAGCCCGATCCCCTCGGCGCCGAGTTGGCGCGCCAGGTCGGCGTCGCTCATCAGGTTGACGTTGGCCATGAGCCGCACCAGCGTGCCGTCCGCGGTGGCGGTCTGCGGCTCGATGGTGCCGCGCGGCTCCGGCGCCTGCTGCGCGGCGAGCCGGGCGCCGAAATGGGCCGCCACCGCCTCGCTGGGCCTGACGTACACCCGGCCGTGGTCGGCGTCGAGCAGGAGGTCGGTTCCGGGCGCCAGCACCAGCAGGCGCGGGTCGTCGACGATGACCAGCGGCACCACCAGGGAGCGTGCCAGGATGGCGACGTGGGAGGTCACCCCGCCGGTCACCAGCACCACGCCGGCCGCCTGCTGCGACGACAGCCGCAGGAGCTGCGACGGGAAGAACTCGCGGGCGATGACGATGCGCCCGCGCCATTCGGTGGCCTCGGCCTCGGCGTCGCTGATGTTGTGCAGCAGGCGCGTGACCAGGTCCTTCACGTCGTTGGCCTTCTCGCGCACGAAGCCGACGTTGCTGGACTGGAAGCGGTGTACGTACTCGTCGGAGATCCTCAGCACCGCCTGCGGCACAGCGACTCCCTCGTCGATCAGGCGCTCGACGGCGTCCGTGAACCCGGGGTCCTTGAGGATCAGGAGATGGGACGAAAAGATCAGCGAGGCGACGTCGGACAGCCGCTCACCCACCTGCGCCTGCATCTCCTCCAACTGCTCCTCGGTGGCGCTGATGGCGGCGCGGAAGTCATCCAGGACCAGGTCGGGCGGATAGTCGGCGGCGGCCAGCGAATCGTACTGCCCCTCCCGGTCCAGCCGCAGGCTCGGGCCGCGCGCCAGCCCGCCGGAAGCCACCTGGCCTTCGAAGGTGGCGACCGATTCCAGCGGCGAGTCGTCGCCCTCGCTGGGAGTGGGCGCCGCCCCCAGCAACAGGCGCGCGTTCTCGATCGCGCCGGTGAGCTGGGCGCCCACCGCGCGCAGCCCCTGCACGTCCATACGCGTGAACTGGTGGTTCCTCCGGCGCTGTACCACGAGCACGCCGACCCGGGTAATGCCGCGCAGCAGCGGCACCGCCAGGAAGCACTCGAACTCCTCTTCCCTGAGGTGCGGCACATGGCGGTAGTAGGGGCTGGCGCTGGCTATCGGCTCCACGATGTGACGGAGTTGCTTGAGCGCCACGCCGGTGAGCCCCTCGCCCAGCTTCAGGCGTACCTTCCCCACCAGCTCGCGGTTGAGGCCGTGGGTGGCGCTGAGGGTAAGCTCGCGGTCGCTGGGATCGTAGAGATAGATCGAACACACCTCGGCATCGACGTGCACGGCCACCATCGTGGCCGTGCGCTGGAGGAACGTGCTCAGGTCAAGCGCTTCGTGAAACAGCGCGCTGAGCTCGCCGATGTCGCAGACCAGGCTGTAGTGCTCCACCTTCATTGACATCCCGGGCCCGCGCCGTACCGCACCGGCGCCGGCACGCCGTGTCCGGGTAATATACTCCAGGATCGAAAATGGTGAAGCTTCACGACCAGCACCTGCACTCGCGCCACTCCGTCGACTCCAAGGCGGATCCGGCAGCCAACTGTGAACAGGCCCTGGCCGCCGGTCTCGGCGGCCTGACGTTCACCGAGCACTACGACATGCACCCGAGCGAGCGCGACCAATGTCAATGGGACTACGACGCCATCGCGGCCACGATCACGGAACTGCGCCGCCGCTTTTCGCCCCAGCTCGCCATCGGCTTCGGCATCGAGGTGGACTACCAGCCGACGCTGGTCGAGCAGACCCTGGACTACCTCGACCGGCACCCCTTCGACGTGGTGCTGCTCAGCGTCCACTGGTGCGGCGGCCGGCCCCTGCACCTGCACCGGCGCTGGCAGCAGCTCGATGCCGCGGCCATGCGCCGCGACTACCTGGCTGCGCTGCGCGAGATGGCCGAGCTGTGCCGCGACCTGGCGGCCGCCGGGAGGTGTCCGTTCGACATCATCAGCCACCTCGACTACGTCAAACGCTACCTGCTCAGCTACTGGGACACGTCACTGGGGACCCTGGAGCCGGCGCTGCTGGACCCGATCCTGGAGGCGATCATCGCCGCCGGCGTGGTGCCCGAGATCAATACCGCGGGGCTGCGGCGCGAGGAGGCGGCGGCCTACCCCGACTGGCCGATCCTGCAGCGCTACCGTGACCTCGGCGGACGCGCCGTGAGCATCGGTAGCGACGCCCACCGCAGCCACGAGATCGGCCACGGGTTCGCTGAGGTGGCGTTACGCCTGCAGGCAATGGGCTTCGCCGGCGAGACGGTGTTCGAGGAGCGCCGGCCGCGCATCATTGCCTGGAGAGAAGACGCCCAGGGGCGCAACGCACGTTCCTCCTGAGGATTGTCGCAACGAGCGGATTGGCCTACACTATGCGTGCTGAAGGAGCAACCAGATGAGCGATACCACCACCACCACCAAGTCGGGCTACCGCTGGATCGGCAAGCGGCCGATTCGCCACGACGGCGTCGACAAGGTCACCGGGCGCGCCCAGTACGGCGCTGACTTTGCGCTGCCCGGAATGCTGTACGGCAGGGCGCTGCGCAGCACCTACGCCCACGCCCGCATCAAGTCGATCGACACCAGCGCGGCGCGTGCCCTGGAAGGGGTCAAGGACGTGATCACCGCGGCCGACTTCCCCGAGGTCAGCGCCGCAGGGCAGATCGACGCGGAGGCGCCGGCCAGCATCAAGGATACGGCCCACAACGTGATCGCCCGCGACAAGGTGCGCTACCACGGCCACGCCGTAGCGGCCGTGGCCGCCGTCAGCCCCGCCATAGCCGACGCAGCGCTCAAGCTGATCAAGGTCGACTACGAGCCGCTGCCGGTGGTGCTGGACGTGATGGAGGCGTGCGCCGCGGACGCGCCGCTGATCGACGAGTCGCAGCGCACCAACGGCGAGGCCGATGCCGCCCCCTCCAACGTCGCCTCGAGCAACACGTTCGAGGGCGGCGACCTCACGCAGGGCTTCGACGCCGCCGACGTGATCATCGAGCACGAGTTCGACAGCGGCACCGTGCACCAGGGTTACATCGAGACCCACGCCTGCTTGGCGCGCGCCACGGAGAGCGGCGAGATCACCCTGTGGGTATCCAGCCAGGGCCACTTCTCGATCCGCGACAGCGCCGCCCAGGTGCTGGCCATCGAGCCCTCCAAGATCCGGGCGATCCCCGCCGAGATCGGCGGCGGCTTCGGCGGCAAGACCACGGTCTACCTGGAGCCGATGGCGATCCTGATGGCGCAGCGCACCGGCCATCCGGTGAAGATGGTGATGACCCGCGACGAGGTGTTCCGCGCCACCGGCCCGGCACCGGGCAGCCACACCCGCATCAGGATGGGCGCCACCCGCGACGGCCGCATCACCGCGGTGGACTGCGACCTGTGGTTCGAGGCCGGCGGCTTTCCCGGCTCCGCGGTGGGTGCCGCCATGATGGCGCTGATCTCTCCCTACGACGTGGCCAACTTCCGCATCGTCGGCTACGACGTGCTGGTCAACAAGCCCAAGTCGCACGCCTACCGTGCGCCGGGCGCGCCCAACGCCGCCCACGCCAGCGAGTGCGTGATCGACGAGATCTGCGAGCAGATCAACATGGACCCGCTGGAGTTCCGCCTCAAGAACGCGGCCAAGAAGGGCACCAAGGCGCCCTACGGTCCGGTGTTCCCCGAGATCGGCATGGTGGAGACGGTGCAGGCATGCCTGGATCATCCCCACTACCGGGCACCGCTGGGACCCAACCAGGGCCGCGGCGTGGCCTCCGGCTTCTGGATGAACGGCGGCGGCGATGCCACCGCCCACATCGCCGTCCAGCCGGACGGCATGGTGACGCTGGTGACCGGCCGCCCCGACATCGGCGGCTCCCGCGCCGGCCACGCCATGGTGCTGGCCGAGGAGCTGGGCATCGACGTGGATAACGTGCGGCCCTCGATCGGCGATACCGACGCCATCGGCTTCAACGGCGTCACCGGCGGCAGCAGCACCGCCTACTCCGCGGCGGTGGCGGTGCACGAGGCGGCGCAGAAACTGATCGCCGACGCCCGCCGCCGAGCGGCCGAGATCTGGGACGTGCAGTCCGACGACGTCGAGTGGCGCGACGGCGCCGCCCACCTCAAGGCGGGAGTCAACGGCACCGAGGCGCCGCTCACGCTCGCAGACCTGGCGGACAAGGCGTCGCAGACCGGTGGGCCGCTGGCGGCCGACGCGTCGGTCAACGCCAAGGGCGCCGCGCCCGCGCTCGGCACCCACATCTGCGACGTGGAGGTGGATCCGGAGACCGGCAAGGTGGACGTCATCCGCTACACCGTGGCGCAGGACGCCGGCCGCGCGATCCACAAGAGCTACGTGGAAGGCCAGCTGCAGGGCGGCGCCGTGCAGGGCATCGGCTGGGCGCTCAACGAGGAGTACCTGTTCAACGAAGACGGCGTGATGGAGAACGCCGGCTTCCTGGATTACCGCATGCCGGTGGCGCTGGACCTGCCGATGATCGACACGGTAGTGGTCGAGGTGCCCAACCCGCGCCATCCCTACGGCGTGCGCGGCGTCGGCGAAAACGCCATCGTGCAACCGCTGGCGGCGGTCGCCAACGCCATCTACGATGCCGTCGGCGTGCGCCTGTACAGCGTCCCGATGTCACCGCCCCGGGTGCTCAAGGCGCTGCACGACGCGCAGGCCGCCCGTCACGTCGCGGCCTCCGGCAACGGCACCGCCGCCGCGGAACGGCAACCGGAGCCGGTCACCGCGCGCTGAGACCACGCAGCAAGACCCAAGCACTATAGGCCGGCGCCCGCAGGGAGTGCCCCCGCAGGCGCCGGCTGCCCGATCATCCTGATTACTGGGTACGCCGGCGCCCCTGGGCTGGGCTACTCGCCAGGGTGGACGAGATCGACCCGTTGATCGTCCCACGCCGCGGTGCTGGGATGAAGCTAATCGCGGTCATCCGGGATCCTGCCGAGATCAGCAAGATTCCGGCCCACCTGATGAGCACCCGTCGGGCACCTCTGGGGCGGCTCCGAAATCCGCACCGTGAGGATCGGAGCTTCGGTGTCCATTTGCCGCTTCAACCGCATGCGGAGTTCCGCCATGGTGTCGGCGTGACGCGCGGTCGCCCACCAAGTTGCCGCCTCGTTGGGACGGAACAACAGATCGCAGACCTGCTCTTTGGGCATCGGCTGGCTCTCTACTAGCCGTGGCGCAGCGATTTCTTTGAGCTGCTGCCGGCGCTGAAGTCGCCGGCGCTCCACGGGTCGGGAGAGCGCTCCGAGTCGTATGCCATTGGAACGGTTCCTGCCTCACACGTTGTGCGCCCTGCAAGCTGACTTTGCAGATCGTGGGTACTTGTGGCATAGTTCCATGTGGTCTCCAACCCGACCTGAGCAGGCGCGCTATGTACATCGAATCAATTACCATGCGTGAATTCCGAACTTTCAAGCAGGTGAGCACCAACTTCCTGCATCCCGATGAGCAGTACGGCGATGAACATGAACCGCCAGGTGTTACGAACATGAACCTCATGATCGGGACAAATGGATCAGGCAAGACGACGCTCCTCAAGGGTATAGCCCTGGCAGCTCTCGGACCCGCCGTGGCTGACTCGGGACTGTTCCCCTACTACCTTATTCGACGCGTATTCGGCCAAGAAGGTAATCGTGAGGCGTCGATCAAGGCGGTCTTCATTCCCAACAGACAGGATCGAAAGAATGGTTTTCCAGAGTCAGTCGAGAGAATCCACTCTCACATCCGCATCGACCACCGTGGCGATCTTGAAAGGCTCAAGTGGGCACATGATGACGACAAACACTGGCACCCGATCTTCAGCAGCCGTTCGGACGCTTTCTTCTTCGTAGGATACGGCTCGAGTAGGCGCGTTGAGAAGGCTGATCGAGTTGACGAAGCGGGACGAAGAGTGTCGTCTTTCTCTCGTGCACGACGGATCATGAGCCTATTCGAGGAAGCATACTCACTGCTTCCATTGAGTCACTGGTTGCCACGGTACCAGGACAATGATCCGGCTCGTTTCGCCGAGGTGAGAGAGCTCGTCAACCGTCTCCTCGGTCGCGACCGATACCGATTCACGGGTGATATGGAAGACGGAGAGTACCTCTTTGAGGACCGGAATATTCGTGTTCCATTTCCAGCGCTATCTGACGGATATCGCGCTCTACTCGGGTGGATTGGCGACCTATTGTATCACATTTGCGAGACCTGTCCCAGTGGGAAGCGGATTGCAGAGAACCAAGGCATCGTAATGATCGACGAGGTTGATCTACACATTCATCCGGGATGGCAGATGCGATTACTACCCGAAATCGCTCGACAGTTGCCACGAATCCAGTTTATCGTCACGTCTCACAGCCCTCTCCTGGTGGGGTCTCTTGAATGGCGGAACATCATCGTTATCCGACAGATCACAGACGGCAGCAGCTTGGAGCGGGTACGAGCTCAAGTATCCAGAATGGACGCCGATCAGATCCTCTTGACCGATATCTTCGGCCTTGAGTCGACACGATCGGCATCTCAGACGCGCCGGATACGGGCGCTTCTCGCGCACGCCCGGGATGGGGATACCGAGGCGGCCCGGAAGCTGATGGCTGAGTTATCGGGGTCGAATCACTGATCCGCTACGACGTCACACTGGATCGACTTGAGGAACTGCTCGAACAACATAAACCGGGATGGATCAAGCGTGCAAAAGAGCGGACCGATTCATTCCGCGAAGAGGGGAGGTACGAGGATCGGAGCACCATCTGGGGTGAGGTGAAGTCGGTGTTCATGGACATCCAAGGGGGTGGCAAGTGCTGTTTCTGCGAGCGCAAGTTCGAGTCGGGCGTGCTTGGGCGATACGAGCTCGACATCGAGCACTTCCGCCCGAAGGGAGAGATCAAGGCATGGAAAGTTCCTCAATCTCTGCTTGACGAAGGAATCCCGTTCACAGCTCCTCCCGCTGCTAGCCACGGGTACTATCTTCTGGCGTACCACCTCTTGAATCTCACGGTGGCATGCAAGCCATGTAATTCGGGTCTCAAGAAGAGCTACTTTCCAATCGGCGGTACTTACGATTTGCATGGTGACGACCCAAGACAAATGGGTGGGGAGCAGCCGTGGCTTATGTATCCGATAGGAGACCTGGACGTCGATCCGGAAGACGTGATCAATTTCTACGGTATTCTGCCACGAAGTACATCGCAGCGTGGGCTCGTTACAATCATCTTCTTCGGTCTCGATAACGCCATTGGGCGCAAGCAACTGATGAGGGACCGGGCGAGGTTGATTGTCTGCCTTTATCCACAACTCCAGATGGCCCAGCATTCATCCGTGGAAGCCGCAGCGTTTGTCGCGAAGACTTGTGCAGAGAGCGAGCCACACACCAACTGTGCCCGGAGCTTCGTGCGACTGTTCCAATGCGATCAGGCCGCAGCAGGCAGAGTGGCCAACGAAGCCAACAAGTATTTTGTTTCCGGATCGCTGTAGCCTTACTTAATCGATGCGAGGACGCGAGTTCTAACGGCGCTCCGATCATACTGCAGTTTCCCGCTACGACAACCGCGGTCCGAGGCAGTTTGGCAGCGCATATCTCAATCTTAATGGCGCACCGACCCGTCGGCGTGCAGCGCGGCGCTCACCGGCCGTGAACGGAACGGCAGCCGGGCCGCCGCCGCCTCGTCGATTTCGATGCCGATACCGGGCCGCTGCGGAAGCTGCAGGTATCCGTCCACCACCCGCGGTTGTTCATCGACCAGCTCCAGCGCCGGCCCCTGCTTGATGTTGGCTTCCTGCACGAAGTAGTTGGGGATGGCGGCATCGAGCTGGGCGAAGGCCATGGTGTTGACCGGACTGCCCATCAGGTGGGGGAAGTAGCGCACGAAGCGCGCCTCCGCCAGCGCGGCGATCTTCCTGGCCTGAGTGATGCCCCCCGCCAGTGACAGGTCCGCGCGCACGAACGCCACGATGCCGCGCTCGATCAACTCCGCGAACTGAAACAGGCTGTAGCTGCGCTCGCCGGCGGCGAGCGGCACGTCGACGTGGCGCGCGACGTACTCCAGGGCGTCCTCGCTCTGCGGCGGCAACGGGTCCTCGTAGTAGGCCAGGCGGAAGGGTGCCAGCTCGCGGCCCAGGGTGATCGCTTCGGCGGGCGTCAGGTTGCGGTGGATCTCCACTCCGAGATCGGCGCGGTCGCCGATCGCATCGCGGATCGCCGCCACGATCGCCACCGCCGAGCCGATCACCGCGCTGGAGCTGTCCGTCGCCTCCCAGCCGGCGAAGAAGGGCTGGGTGCGGAGCGAGACGAAGCCCTGCTCCACCAGCGCGCGGGCGTGCTCGGCCCGCTCCGCCACGCTTTCGCCGGCCACGTTCTCGAACACCTTGATGCGGTCGCGGCAAGGCCCGCCCAACAGGCGGTGCACGGGCAGTCCCGCCACCTTGCCGGCGATGTCCCACAGCGCCACGTCGATGGCGCTCAGGGCGGCGCTGGACACCGAGCCCATGAAGTGGCTGGCGCGGGTGACTGCCTGGTGATGATGCTCGATCAGGGCCGGGTCCTTGCCCACGAAGTACTCGGCGAGCGACTCGATGGCGCGCGCCACCACCTCGTGACTGGCCCACAGGCCGGCTTCGCCGTTGCCTACCAGCCCGGCGTCGGTGGCGACCCGCACCAGGAGGAACTGGTCGCTGAGGAGCGGTTTGACGGACGTGATGCGCATGCCGGCGGCTCCGCTAGTGGATCGGCACGCCGGCAGCTGCGGCGATGCGCTGCGCGTTGGCCACGGCGCCGGGAATGCGCTCGTCCGGGAGGTGCTCCACCAGCATGTAGCCGTCCGGCCGCAACGCCTCCCAGCGCCGCACGGCGGTGGCCAGGTCCAGGCAGCCTTCGCCGGGGGCGGCCTCGTCGAGGTGCACCACGAAGCCGTCGACGGTGGCCAGGTCCTTGAAGTGGGCAATGGCAGCGATCGGTCCCATCAGGTCGAAGATGTGATCGATCCGGGCCGGGCTGGAGCACGCCTGTTCCCACGACTGGAAGTGGTTCACGAAGTCCATCACCACCCGCAGCCGGGGTGAGCCGACGGCGTCGACCACTTGGCGGTTGATCTCGGGAGTGCCGAGGATGGTCAGGTTGTGGGTCTCCACCACCACGGTCAACTCCGCCGCCTCCGCGGCCGCGGCCACGCTGTGCAGCTCGGCGACGAGCGTCTCCAGCCGTCCCGGTTCGTGGTTGCGCGGCGAGGGACTGTAGGATCCGGTGGGGCTCAGGCTGCCGGTGCGGATCAGGAGTACCCCGGCACCCAACTCGAGCCCTGCCTCCAGGCCGCGCGAGATCTTGCGTTGAATGGCGGCACGCACCGTGGCGTCGGGATCGAACAGGCATTCACCATAGCCGACGCCGAGCTGTGCCAGCTCCAGGCCGGCGTCGGCGTAGCGCTGCCGGCAGGCGCGGAGCTCGGCGGAGGTCACCGCGAACAGCACCTCGCCCGGCGCATGGAAGCAGGCCGCCGATACCCCCAGCGCGCGCACCCGCTCCAGGTGCTCGCGGCGCACTTCCCGCGGATCGCCCGGCAGGATACCTACGACACCGAGTCGCATGGCCGAGCCCTCAGCCGAGCTGCGCCAGGTAGTGGCGCATCTGCTGCACGTACTGCGGGAACCCCACCGACGGATCGGGCAGGTAGTCCTTCCACGCCTTCTCCCACTCCAGCGTCAGGTAGCCGTCGTAGCCGCCGGCGTGCAGCACCGGCAGCGTGTCGGGCACCGGCACGTCACCATCACCCAGCAGACAGTAGCGGTAGCCCTCCCGGTCGCTGTCGGTGAGGTAGGAGTCCTTGATGTGGGTATCCACCACATGCGGCCCGACGTTGTCCCAGCACTGCCGCGGGGTCTGGCCGTACAGGCGCCACGGGTGATGGACGTCCCACTGCACCTTGACGAAGGGGTGATCCACACGGGCGACGATATCCTTCACCAGAATGGTGTCGACGAAGTGGTCGTGGGTCTCCACCGCCGCCGCCACCCCCACCGAGGAGCCGTACTCGGCCACGGTGCGCAGACTCTCCACCACCCAGCCGTAGGCGGCGTTGCGATCCACCTCCGGTGCGATGCGGCCGCCGTACAGCCGGATCTTGTCGATCCCCATGGCGCCCGCCAGCTCCATGTTCGCCTTCGCTTCGTCGATGTTGGCTTGGCGCTCGTCCGCCGTGGCCGACGAGAACTTGCAGCCGGTCATCAGCATCATGATCTCCAGCCCGGCGTCGGCGGCCATGCGCAGCGTCTCCGCGCGCCGGCCCGGCTGCAGTTCCGGTACCTTGAGCAGGTCCATCTCCCCCATAAGGCCGCGGATCTCGAATCCGTCGAAACCGTACTCCCGCGCCTTGGCCACGATCGTCGCATACGGCCAGTCGGGGCACCCGAGCGTAGAAAACCCAAGTTTCATCATGCAGTTCCTCCGTTGAGGTATCAGTGGCAAAGAAATAATCAGGGCGTCGAGTTGCAGGGCATCACGCGCGCCTCTCCACAGTCGAATCGGTGACTTGACTTGCTTTAGGCTTGACAGTGTTGTCAAATATGACAACACTGTCAAGCTAGTGGTCCCCGACACACGGCCGATAGGGTGAATCAGGGCAGCGCGCAAGGAGTTCGGGAAGTTCCCGGGAAATGTCCGGGATCGCATCGGTACCGCGCTCACCATTGCCGCCGAAGGTGGAAGAGCGGACATCGCTAAACCGATGAGGGGCCTTGGACCACGTGTAATAGAGATTGCCGTGCGCTACCGGACAGACGCCTATCGCACAGTCTACGTCGCTGAGATTGCGGGGTCACTGTGGGTGGTGCACGCTTTCCTCAAGAAGTCGAAAACGGGAATCAAGACGCCGAAAGCGGAGATTGACCTCATCCGCGGCCGTATAGCATGGCTCAGAAGGAACCTGGAGCAATGAGCGCGTCCGACTACCAACTGGTTCGAGGCAGCGGAAACCTGTTCCGTGACCTGCATGATCCGGACGCTGATCTGAAGCACGCCAAGGCAGTCCTCGCCGCAAGGATCATCATGGTGCTGGATCAAGGCAAGATCTCCGTGCGAATGGCCGCCGACATGACCGGCTTTGCCGCGGCGGATTTCTCTCGCGTGCGTAACGCGGATCTCGCCCGCTTTACGTTGGACCGGCTGATCAGAATGTTAGGAGGCCTGGACGGGAGCATCGAAGTTACCGTGCATTTGACCCCGCGGAAGATCCGCCAAAGCGTCGCGTCAAGCTCCGACTGACGAGAACCACCCAGTCCCACCGTCGGCCGACTCCAAGAGCAGCCGGCCGACGACTTCGTACCCGCTCAGCCTGCCATGAACGTCTCGACCTGCCGCCGGGTGTGATACGAGGGCAGCGTGGCGAGCCTGGTGCAGCAGAGGGCGGCGGCGGCGTTGGCGAAGCGTGCCGCCGCGGCCAGCGGACGGCCCTCGGCCAGGGCCACCGCCAGCCCCGCGTTGAAAGCGTCGCCGGCACCGGTGGTGTCCACCACCGGGGAGACCGCGAAGCCGGGCACGTGCTCGCTGCCGGACGGGGTGACGCACAGACAGCCGCGCTCCCCGAGCGTGAGCAGGGCGGCGCCGCAGCCCCGTTCCAGCAGCCGGCGGCCGAGTTCCTCCTCGGCGGCGCGGTCGGCCGCGCCCAACCCCAGACAGACCCGCGCCTCGGTCTCATTGGGGGTGATCAGCGCCACGCTGGACAGGTCCTCGGCCGACAGGTCGTGTGCCGGGGCCGGGTTGAGGATGGTGGTGCAGCCCGCCGCCCGGCCCGCCTGCATGGCGCGCAGGGCGGTCCGCAGCGGGATCTCGAGTTGGGTCAGCACCGTGGCCGGAGGCTGCATCAGGTTCCCGGCGCGCTCCACGTCGGCGGCCGAGAAGTGCGCATTGGCGCCGCTGTCGATGGCGATCATGTTCTGGCCGTCGTTTCCCAGCAGGATGAAACCGACGCCGGTGGCGGTATCCGCCTGCGTACCCAGGTGTTCCGCGGCCACTCCCTCGGCCGCCAGCAGATCGGCAAACGCCCGGCCGCGGGCATCGTCGCCCACCCGCCCGACGAAGCTGGTGCGAGCTCCCAGGCGCGCCGCCTGCACCGCCATGTTGGAGCCCTTGCCGCCGTGGGTCTCGAAGTAGCCGTGGCCGGGGACCGTCTCCCCCACCGCCGGGAAACGCTCCACCTCGATCACCAGCGCTACCAGGTAGCTGCCGATCACGACTACGTCAGGCTTCATCTTGCACGCAGCGGAAGCCGATGGTGGCGCAGCGGTCGAGGCCGGGATACATCAGCAGCACCTTTTCGTGGACATCGTTGGGCTGCGCCCCGCTGGCCCGGTACCACTTGCTGCCCACCACCACCCGGTGGCCGCCGCCCCGCACGATGGCGTAGCGCGTATGCCCGTCGTCGCGCTCGCTCTCGGTCCACTCCCACACGTTGCCGCACATATCGAGACAGCCGCACGGGCTGGCGCCGGCGGGAAACCGGTCCACGGCGGTGGTGCCGCCGCTGTCGCCGTTGCAGCGGGCGGCGTCGAACAGATCGCCCCACGGCCACAGGCCGCGGCCGGCGGCGCGATGCCACTCCTCCTCCCGCGGCAGCCGCTTGTCCGCCCAGCGGGCGTAGGCGCGGGCATCCTCCAGGTCCACCCACACCACCGGATGGCGCTCCTTGCCGGCCGGTATCTGCCAGCGCCACGGCTCTCCGGTGGGCGCGTCCCCGCGGTGCCAGTGACGCAGGAAGTTGTGCAGCTCGTCCGGAACATAGCGGGCAGCCTCCAGGAACGCCATGAACTGAGCGTTGGTGACTTCGGTGCGGTCGATCCAGAAGGGGCGCAGGTCGAACGACTGCGGTGGGTGGTAGGTGTTGAGGTGATTGTCCTGGTTGCCGTAGCACGCCCCTTCCATGAGCGCGGCGACGTTGTGGCGCACCATCATGTTGTACGCACCGCCCGCCAGCCGGCACATGTCTGCCGGCTCGGATCCGGCCGTGACCGGGGCCGACGGCGCCACCGGACGCGGCCGGTGATCGGCCACGGTGACGCGGTCACGATAGCCATCGTCGCGCGCCGGTTCGAGCGCTGCCTCCGCGGGAGGAAAGCGCACCGCAACCCCCTCCGGCGCCGACACGATGCAGCCGGCCCCGCCCGGCGGCAGCGGGACGGAGACTGCCGCTGCGCCCTCGCGTTCGGACCCCGTCAACTCGCGCCCGTTCCAGACGTCGTAGTGACGCAGGGGAGCACCGGAAGCGTCCGCTGCGGCAACCTCCAGCACCGGTCCGTCGCCAGCGCCCGCGCCGGCGTTCAGCAGCGTGTGCACCACGGTCGCGCCGTCCTGCCAGCGATGCGCGTACACGCCCTCGGCCAGCGTCGCCACGTAGGGCTGCCACTGCATGTCCTGGAACGCCGCCGCGTGCTCGCGCAGCAGCCACGCGCAGCGCCGCAGCAGGGCGCGGTCCGCCGCCTGCCACGGGTTCCACCAGCCGAAGATGTTCTCCCACACCACCTGCCCGCAGCCGTGGAAGAACGCCGTCTGCACGATCTCCCGGCGGTCGAGCGCGGTACGGACGATCGCCCGGAACGAGAAGCGCGGCTCCAGCCAGCGGATGGTCAGCAGCTCCGGCGGCGCCACCGGGCGCCGCTGCAGCCAACTGCCCGCCACCGAGTGCAGCGCACTGAGCGGCGGCGTTCCCTCCGGATCGAACACGATGTCGGGATTGGCGCGCTCCAGCGCCTCGCGGAATCCCGGCGCATCCATGGCGATGGTGTCCAGGAACACCCCGTCGGCGCCGATCGCCGCGATGATCCCGGCCAACGCCTCGCCGTCGGAACCTCCCTCCGGCTCGCGCCGGGTACCGGTGTCCCACGGGTTGTAGTGCACGAACACGCGCACGCCACGGGCGTGCGCGCGCTGCACCAGCTCGCGCAGCGCGGGCAGACCGCCGGGCATGTCGCGATACATCTCGAACTGGTTGCGCCCGTCGATCCCCAGCCGCGGATAGGACTGCCACAGCAGCACGAAGTCGTAGCCGCCGAACTCAAGCTCGCCGTCGTCCAGGATCTCGTCGATGCGGTAGCGGCCGGCCGCGCGATCATAGAAACGGGTGTCGTACATGAACAGGAACGCCTCGACGCACGCGCGCCGGTACCACCCTCCCGCGGGGCGCTCGAACAGGCGCCCGTCCAGCTCGTGCCGCAGCTCGGCGCGCCGCTCCTCCAACGCCGCCGCCTCCTCCCGGCCGCGGCCGACGTGGGCCGAGAAATCATTCTGCAGCTTCTCGGGATCGATCATGCGGCAATCATGCCACGAAGTTGCCGGTCGTGCACCGGCTCCCACCCCGCGCCTCGGCGTAGACCGCCGCCGCCGCGGCGTGCCATGCTCGGCGCACCGAGCCAGGAGGTGTTCATGCCCACCGCCACCGCAGATACTCTCGATTCTCTGGTCGCGGAGTACCGTGCCCGCAACGCCGCTTCCTGTGACCTGTTCCGGCGCGCGCAGTCGGTGCTGCCCGGCGGCAACACCAGAACCGGCGTATTCGTGGACCCGTTCCCGGTCTATGTCGACCACGCGCAGGGGGTGGAGCTGATCGATGTGGACGGCAACCGCCGCCTGGACTTCGTCAACAACGCCAGCGCGCTGATCCTGGGCCACGCGCATCCCGCCGTGGTGGAGGCGATCACCGAACACGCCGGCCGCGGCAGCGCCTACTTCGCGCCTTGTCCCCTGGAGCTGGAATTGGCCGAGTTGTTGGCGCAGCGGATCCCTTCGCTGGAGCGTCTGCGCTTCTGCAGCTCGGGTACCGAGGCGGTGCTGGGCGCGCTGCGCGCTGCGCGCGCCTTTACCGAGCGGCCCATGATCGCCAAGTTCGAAGGCGCCTATCACGGCATCGACGATCCGGCGCTGATCAGCTACCTGCCGCCGGTCGGTCCCGCCCTCGGGCCGGCGCAGCGGCCGCGGCCGGTCCCGGCTTCCGCCGGACTCGCCCCGGGGACCGCCGCGAACGTGCTCGTGCTGCCGTTCAACGACAGCGAGGCGTGTGCCACGCTGATCCGCGAACACGCCGACCGTCTGGCCGCGGTGATCGTCGACCCGCTGTCCACCGCGGCCGGGCTCACCCTGCCGGCACCGGACTTTCTGGAGACGTTGCGCAGTCTCACCAGCGAGCTGGGCATCGTGCTGATCTTCGACGAAGTGGTGAGCTTCCGCGCCGGATCGGGCGGCGCCCAGGGTACGTTCGGGGTGCAGCCCGACCTGACCTGTCTGGCCAAGGTGGTGGCCGGCGGCACCCCCGGCGGCGCCTTCGGCGGCCGTGCCGACATCATGGCGCTGTACGATCCCAGCGCCGGGGCGCCGGCGATTCCGCAGTCCGGCACCTACAACGGCAACCCCATCGTGATGGCGGCGGGCCTGGCGACGCTGCGCACCATGACCGACTCCGCCTACCGCTCCATCCACCAACGCACCAGCCGTCTCGGCGACGGACTGCAGCAGGTGTTCGACGCGGCGGGAGTGCCGGGCTGCGTGGTCACCGCCGGCTCCCTGTTCCAGTTCTACTTCCTGCCGCAGCCGCCGCGCAATTACCGGGAGGCGGCGCAGGACGACGCCGGACGCCAGCGCTGGCTCTACCTCCGGCTCATGAACCGCGGCATCGTCACCCGCCGCGGCGGCAACGTCTCGCTACCGATGGAGGATCGCCACACCGAGCGCCTGCTGGAGGAAGTCGGCGCCGCCCTGCGCCACCTGCCACGCTGAGCCCAACGCCTCGAATGCCGGATCGGTCGGGCAGTGTGACAGCACAGGACATCTCCTTCTTTCAGGAGCAGGGCTACATCCGTTACGAGGGGTTCTTCTCCGCCGCCGAGATGAACACGCTGCGCGAGGCGATCGACCACGCGATCGCGGAGCGGCGGGAGCGTATCAGGGGTGCGCGTGTTCGAAGCTGCGGTAGGCCATCACCTGGGAGATAGTCGCACGCACGCAAGCTGCGCACGCAGCGCAGACGGCAGATTGACGGCCGGCCTCGGGCGCAATTATACTGCTCGGCAATTGGTCCCCGCCGGACTCGCCGCAAGGCCCCGGCGGGGTTATTTTTTGGCGGCATGCCCGCCGAGCCCGACATCAAGCGTGCCGTTTCGTTCATCGACGGGCAGAACCTGTACCGGCACGCAAAGGACGCGTTCGGCTACCACCATCCCAACTACGATCCGCGCAAGCTCGCCGACGCCGTGTGCGCCGAACGCGGCTGGGTCAATCACGGTGTTCGCTTTTATACCGGCATTCCGAGCGCGGACAGGGCGCCGATGTGGCACGGGTACTGGACGCGTCGCCTGACGGCCATGCGGCGGGCAGGCATCGTCGTTACCACCCGGTATCTGCGCTACCGGGTGGAACGCGTGCGGCTGCCCGACGGTTCGGTCCACGAGATCCCGGTGGAGCGCGAGAAGGGGATCGACCTGCGGCTCGGGCTCGACGTCGTAGCTTGCGTTCGTCTTGCATGAACGTGTCGCGCTGCCGGGGGCTGCCGGGGAGACGGAATTGACAAGGAGCGGCCTTTTCCGCGACGGTGGAGCGTCACCTCCGCTGGTGTCCGAATAATCAGACCATGTCCTTCGATCCCAGCAATCTACCTCGTCACTACGATGCCGCGCGCCGGGAGGAGCACTTCCGCCGCTGGTGGGAACAGGCCGGCGTGTACCGCTACGATCCCGACCACCGTCGCGACCAGGCGTTCGTGGTGGACACACCGCCGCCCACCGTGTCGGGCTCGCTGCATGTCGGCCATGTGTTCAGCTACACCCAGGCCGACGTCGTCACCCGCTACCAGCGCATGCTGGGCAAGCACGTGTTCTACCCCATGGGATGGGACGACAACGGCCTGCCCACCGAGCGCCGGGTGCAGAACTACTTCCACGTGCGCTGCGATCCGAGCCACCCCTACGAGCCCGGCCTCGAGCTGTCGATGGCCACCAGCAAGGCGTTCAAGTCACCGCCGCGGCCGGTGTCGCGGCGCAACTTCATCGAGCTGTGCGCCCTGGTCACCCGGGAGGATGAGCGGGCGTTCATGAGCGTATGGCAGACCATCGGTCTGTCGGTGGACTGGAACGAAGAGTACGCCACCATCAACGACGCCAGCCGCCACCTCGCCCAGTACAGCTTTCTGGACCTCCACCGCAAGGGGCACCTGTACACTGCCGAGGCGCCCACCATGTGGGATGTCGACTTCCGCACCGCCGTGGCCCAGGCCGAGGTGCAGGATCGGTCCACCGCCGGCCACTACCACGACATCGCGTTCGCGGTGGAGGGCAGCGAACGGGAACTGGTGATCTCCACCACCCGTCCCGAGCTGCTCGCCGCCTGCGTCGGCGTCGCCGCCCATCCCGACGACGCCCGTTATCGGGACCTGTTCGGCCAACGCGCCGTCACCCCGCTGTTTCGCGCCCGCGTGCCGATCTTCGCCACCGAGCTGGCCGACCCCGAGAAGGGCACCGGCATCCTGATGGTGTGCACCTTCGGCGATACGACCGACGTCCAGTGGTGGCAGGAGCAGGGGCTCCCGTTGCGCCAGATCGTCGGCCGCGACGGCCGCCTGCAGCCGGTCACCTTCGGCAGCGGCGTGTGGGACAGCGCCGACCCCGCCGCGGCCAACCGCTACTACGCCGAGCTGGCCGGCAAGAACCTGCGCCAGGCGCGCGCCGCCATCGTGACCCAGCTCCGTGACGCGGACGGCGCCGCCGGCGGCGATCAGCCGCCCCTGCGCGGCGAGCCGCGCGCCATCGAGCACACCGTGCGCTACTATGAGCAGGGCGACCGCCCGCTGGAGTTCATCACCACCCGGCAGTGGTTCGTGCGCCTCACCGACAAGCGGCAGGAGCTGATCGAACGCGGCCGCGAGATCCAGTGGCACCCCGGCTACATGCTCAGCCGCTACGTCAACTGGACCGAGAACCTGCAGTTCGACTGGTGCATCAGCCGCCAGCGCTATTTCGGGGTGCCGTTTCCGGTGTGGTACCCGCTCGACGAAGGCGGCACGCCGAATTACGAGCAACCGCTGCTGGCGCCGCTCGAGGCGTTGCCGGTGGACCCGCTCAGCGACACGCCGCCGGGTTACGAGCCAGAGCAACGCGACCAGCCGGGCGGGTTTACCGCCGAGGCGGACGTGTTCGACACCTGGTTCACCAGCTCCCTGACACCGCAGATCGGCAGCGGCTGGATTCTCAATCCGGAACGCCACGAGCGGCTGTCGCCGATGGATATCCGGCCCCAGGCGCACGACATCATCCGTACCTGGGCGTTCTACACCATCGCCAAGGCGCACCTCCACTTCGACACCATCCCCTGGCATCACGCCCTGATCTCCGGCTGGATCCTCGATCCGGACCGCAAGAAGATGTCCAAGAGCCGCGGCAACACCGTCACCCCGCAGCAGATCATCGACACCCACCATGCCGACGCGGCGCGCTACTGGGCGGCCAGCGCGCGGCTGGGCGTGGATACCGCATACGACGAGTCGGTGTTCAAGATCGGCCGCCGGCTGGTCACCAAGCTGTACAACGCCGGCAAGTTCGTGACCGCCATCGTTGCCACCGCCCACGCCGAGCTGGGCGAGCGCCCCGGTGCCGAAGCGGTGAGCGAGGAGCTGGACCGCGGCTTCCTGCAGCAGCTCCGCGGCCTGGTGGAGCGGGCGACCGCCGCGTTCGACGACTTCGACTACGCCAGCGCCCTGGCCCATACCGAGGAATTCTTCTGGGACAACTTCACCGACTCCTACATCGAGCTGGCCAAGAACCGGGCCAAGGGGAGCGGCGACGTGAGCCGTGCGGCGCGCGCGTCGGCGGTGGCCGCCCTGGACTTCGCGCTGCGCGTGTTGGTGCGGCTGTTCGCGCCGGTGCTCCCGTACATCACCGAGGAGGTGTGGTCATGGGACTACGCGCGGCGCCTCCAGGCGCAGTTGGACGGCAGCGACGGCGATGACCTGCCTCCCGCCGCCTGTTCGGTGCATCGTGCCGCGTGGCCCGCGGCCGCCGAATTCGCACCCCTCGGGGAGCCCGCCGACAGCGACAGCTTTGCCGTCGCCAAGGCGTGTCTGGCGGCCATTCACCGGCACAAGACGCAAGCCGCCGTATCGGTGGCGCGGGCGGTCGACTCGATCCGGCTCGCCGCCCATCCGAGCACGATACGCGTCGCGGAGGCGGTGGCGGGCGACGTGATCAGCGCGGTGCGGGCCGAGAGCTTCGAGTTGGTGGAAGATGATTCCCTCGCTGCCGGACAGTTCGCGGTGCGGGCCGCCGAGTTCGCCGCCCGCACCTGATCGGAGGGCGGCGGTGGGGGGACGACGCGGCGCCTCCACGGTGCCGGTGGCGCTGTTCGCATCGGGCTCCGGCAGCAATGTCGCCGCCCTGCTGGAACACCGCTACGCCGGTCCGGTGCGACCCGACTACCGCTGCCTGATCGGCAACAACAGCGACGCGGGGGTGATGGCGCTGGCGCGTGGCCGCGGTCTGCCGTGCTACCACGTGTCGAGCCGCACCCATCCGCGGCCGGAGGCGTTCTCGGCCCGCCTGCGGGAGATCCTCCACGGCCACGGCATCGAGTTGATCGTGCTGGCCGGCTACCTGAAGCGACTGTCGGCGGAGCTGGTACGCCGCTGGCGGGGACGGATCCTCAGCATCCATCCGGCGCTGCTGCCGCGCCACGGCGGGGCCGGCATGTACGGCCTGGCCCCGCACCGCGCCGTGCTGGCCGCCGGCGAGCTCGAGACCGGGGTCACGGTCCACTGGGTCACCGAGGAGTACGACGCGGGATCGATCCTCCTGCAGCGCGTGGTCGCGGTGCACGACGGCGACACGGCCGAGACTCTGGCGCGGCGCGTGCTGGCCGTCGAGCACGACACCTACCGGCGCGCAGTGGAGCAGGCCGCAACAGAGTTGGCCGGCGGGGCAGCCGCGGCGCCTCGCGGGGGGCGCGCGGTGGACAGGGGAACGGCATGAGCCGGCGCGTGGTGCGGGGACGCGGCGCGGTGGCCAATCCCGGCAACCGCTTCGACGGCATCGACTATTTGCCCGATCCCGAGGCGCTGCAGGCGCAGGCGGACGCCGGCGCCGCGCCGGAGCGCCCGCGCACCGAGCTGCTGCGCGACCGCTCGCGCAGCATCATCACTTACAACGACAGCCCCGACGTGAACTTCGACGCCTCCATCAACCCCTACCGGGGCTGCGAGCACGGCTGCGCCTACTGCTTCGCGCGGCCCACGCACGAGTACCTGGGCATGTCCGCGGGGCTGGACTTCGAGACCAGGATCCTGGTCAAGGAGCACGCTCCCGAGCTGCTGCGCCAGGAGCTGGCACGGCCCGGCTGGCGGCCGCAGGCGCTTGGGCTGAGCGGGGTGACCGATCCCTACCAGCCGATCGAGCGCCGCCTGCGCCTCACCCGCGGCTGCCTGGAGGTGCTGTGCGAGGCGCGCAACCCGGTGCAGGTGATCACCAAGAACTACCTGGTGACGCGCGATGTCGACCTGCTGGCGGAGCTGGCGCGGCAGCGGCTCGCCGCGGTGTGCGTATCGCTGCCCACCATCGACGCCGCGCTGAGCCGGGTGCTGGAGCCGCGCACCAGTCAGCCGCAACGGCGCCTCGATGCCGTGGCGCGGCTCGCGGACGCCGGCATTCCGGTGATCGTCCTCGTGGCCCCCGTCATCCCCGGGCTCACCGACCACGAAATACCCGCGGTCATCGCAGCGGCGAGCCGGGCCGGCGCCACCCATGCCGGCTACGTCACCCTGCGGCTGCCGCTGGCGGTGGCGCCGCTGTTCAGCGCCTGGCTCGAGGAACACCGGCCCAACCAGGCACGCAAGGTGCTCGAGCGGGTCCGCGACCTGCGCGGAGGGGCGCTGAACGAGGCCGCGTTCGGCAGCCGCATGCGCGGCCGCGGGCCCTTTGCGAAGCTGATCGAGCAGCTCTTCGCCGGCTCCTGCCGCCGCCACGGTGTCAACGCCGAACGCCTGCGCCTGCGCCTGCGCACCGACCTGTTCCAGCGTCCCCGCGCCGACGCCGCCCAGCTCCCGCTGTTCACGGAGCTCGAGCCCGGGACGATGCCGTTCCCGGACGCGGAGATCGACACGTGAGCGGCACCCCGCGCCTAGCGTGCGCCAGACGCCGGACCGGGAGCAGGGCCGGCGTGGCGCTGAGCCTCCTGCGCCCCGAGGGCACGGTGGCCGCGCGGGTGCGCGAGCAGTGGATGCGTCATGCCGGCCAGTTCTTCGGCGCAGAGCAGGCAGCGCCCTCGTCGCCCGAGGTGTTCGACGACCCGAGCACCGGGGTGGAGGTGCGCGAACCGCCGCTGTTCCAGGTGATCATGCACAATGACCACTACACCACCATGGACTTCGTGGTGAGTGTGCTGGAGGGCGTATTCCACAAGTCGCCCTCCGAGGCTACGCAGATCATGCTCGCGATTCATCGCCACGGTGCGGGACGTTGCGGGGTATATACGCGCGAGGTGGCGGAAATGAAAATCGAGCACGTGCATCGGCTGGCGCACGAGCATGAGTTCCCGTTACGCTGTTCCCTGCAAGAGGCTTGAGCGATGTTGAGTCGTGACGTGGAGCTGTCCCTGGCCGCGGCGTTTCGAGAGGCGGAGATCCGGCGCCACGAGTTCGTGACCCTGGAGCACCTGTTGTACGCCCTGCTGCACAACGACGACGGGGCCGCGATCATCGGCGCCTGCGGTGGAGAGACGCGCGAACTGCGCACCCGGCTGGAGACGTTCTTCCGCGACCGGCTGCAGACGGTACCGGGAGAGAGTCCCTACGAGCTGGAGATGACGCGCACGGTGCGCCGCCTGCTGCAGCGGGTGATTCACCAGGCGCGCAGCGCGGAACGGGAGAAGGTGCATGCCGGCGACCTGCTCGCCGCGCTGCTGCTGGAAGCCGACTCCCACGCTGTGTACTTCCTCCAGGAGCAGGGTGTTTCCCGCGTCAACGTGCTGGAAGTGATCTCCCACGGCGAGGTCGCACCCGCCGCTGACACGCCGGCAAAGCCGCCTGAGGAGGCCCGCAAGGGCACTTCCCGGCAGATGCTGGAACGGTTCACCGCCGATCTGACGGCGCGCGCCGCCGCCGGTGCCTTCGACCCGCTGATCGGCCGCGGCCCGGAAGTCGCCCGCGCCCTGCAGATCCTGGGGCGCCGCCACAAGAACAGTCCGGTGCTGGTGGGCGATGCGGGAGTCGGCAAGACCGCGATCGTCGAAGGAATCGCGTGCCGCATCGCCGCCGGCGAGGTGCCGGCGATGTTCCGTGGGATGCGCATCATTGCCCTCGATCTGGGCGCGCTGCTGGCCGGCACCCGGTTTCGCGGCGACTTCGAGGAGCGCATCAAGGGCGTGATCGACGCGCTGCGCGAACGCCGCGACGCGATCCTGTTCATCGACGAGATCCACACCGTCATCGGCGCCGGCGCCACCTCGGGGGGTACCATGGACGCCTCCAACCTGCTCAAGCCGGTGCTCGGCAGCGGCGAGCTGCGCTGCATCGGGGCCACCACCTACGAGGAGTACCGCCGCCACTTCGAGAAGGACCACGCCCTGTCACGGCGCTTCCAGAAGATCGTGGTGGCGGAACCGTCGGTGGATGACACCGTGCTGATCCTGCGCGGCCTCCGGGAGCGCTACGAGGCGTTCCACGAGGTGCGTTACAGCGAGCGCGCACTGCGCGACGCCGCCGAGCTGGCGGCGGTCCACATCCACGACCGGCACCTGCCGGACAAGGCGATCGACGTCATCGACGAGGCGGGTGCCCGCTGGAAGCTGCGCGCGTCGCCAAACGGTACCGCGGACGCCGCCGGCGCTGGCCCGGACGCTGCGGACGCGCCAGACGATGCCCACTCGGGTTCCGGCCGGCGCCACGTGATCACCGGCAGCGAGGTGGCGGCGGTGGTGGCGAGCATCAGCGGGCGGCCGGTGGCGGCGGTCTCCAGCAGCGGGCGCCAATCGCTGCGCGATCTGCCCGGCAAGCTACGCGAGCGGATCTTCGGCCAGGACGAGGCGATCGACCGCATCACCCGCGCCATCAAGCGCAACCGCGCCGGCCTCGGCGAGGTGAACCAGCCGATCGGGGCGTTCCTGCTCACCGGACCCACCGGCGTCGGCAAGACCGAGCTCACCCGCCAGCTCGCCGACCTGCTCGGCGTGGAACTGATCCGCATCGACATGAGCGAATACCAGGAGAAGCACACCGTGTCGCGGCTGATCGGGGCGCCCCCCGGCTACGTCGGCTACGAGGAGGGCGGCTATCTGACCGACGCCGTCATCAAGGCCCCCTACTCCGTGGTGCTGCTGGATGAGATCGAAAAGGCCCATCCCGACGTGTTCGACCTGCTGCTGCAGATCATGGACCACGCCTCGCTCACCGACGGCAACGGCCGCCGCGCCGACTTCCACCACACCGTCCTGGCGATGACCTCCAACGCCGGCGGCGAAGATATGAGCGCCGACCACATCGGCTTCGATCACGGCGCGACGCCGGTGCCGACCTCCGCCGCCGCGGCCGCGGTCAAGCGCCTGTTCCGGCCCGAGTTCATCAATCGCCTGGACGCCATCGTCACTTTCCGGCCGCTGCAGCCCGACAGCATGCGCCGCATCGTGGCCGCCCACCTGCAGCACCTCAACGCCAAGCTGCGCGCGAGGGGCGGCACCGGCGGCCGCGCCGTGGTGCAGCTCACCGGCGCCGCCCACGGCTGGCTCAGCGAACGCGGCTACGACCCGCGCTACGGCGCGCGCCCATTGGGGCGCCTGTTTCAGCGCGAGGTGGCGGACCGCATCACCGACCTGCTGCTGGCCGGCGCGCGCCTGCGCGGCGTGGTAACCGTGGATCTGGCGCCGGACGGCGCCGAACTCGCCGTGCTGAACAAGGCGGCCCTGGCTCCCGCGAGCAGCTGACCCGCCCGCGCGCTACAGCGTGCGTTCGTAGATGCGGTAGCGTTTGTAGACCCGCGCGCCCATCTTTTCCAGGGTGTTGCGCATCGCCTGGTTGTCCTCCAGCACCCAGGAGAACTCGCCCTGCCAGTAGCCCTTGGCGACGCCGCGGGTATAGGTCTCGTAGTAGAACACGGCATCCAGGGCCAGGTTGCGGAACTGGTGGCGGATCCCGGCCATGACCACGCGCAGCAGGTCGATCCGGCGCCGGTACCACAGCACCTTGAGCACGCCGGTCGGAAACAGGCGGCCGTTGATGCGCCGCAGCACCTGGTGGAAGTCGGGCAACGCCAGCGAGAACCCCGCCGGCTCGCCGTCGACGAAGGCGAAGAATACCAGGTCGGGGTCGATCACCATCTTCAGGTCGGCCGCACTGTATTCGATCTCCTCGTCGCTCCACGGCACGAACCCCCAGTTCCTGGTCCAGGCGTCGTTGTAGATCAGCTTGAGCAGCGCCATCTCGCGGTCGAGATGGCGCAAGTCCGCGCTGCGGATGGTGACGTTGTGGCGCCGCCGCACCAGCTCCGCCAGCCGCGCGGCCTGCGGCGGCACCGGCGTCTCGCGCGAGTCCATGTACAACGCCACCAGGTCCCTGGCCTTGGCCAACCCCCCGGCCTCCAGCAGGCGCGGATAGTAGGAGGGGTTGTAGGCCATGAGGATCGCCGGCGGGACGTCGTAGGCATCGAGCAGGGTGCCCATCGATTCCGACGTGGACGGGTTGACCGGGCCCCGCAGGTGGGTCATGCCGCGCGCCTTCAGCCACGCTCCGGCCGCGTCCAGCAGCGCCCGCGCCACCACCACCAGGTCTTCTGCCTCGAAGAAGCCGAAGAAGCCGGTGCGCTCGTCGTGGAAGCTGTTGTACTCATGGTCGATGATGGCGGCGACGGTTCCCACGACCGCGCCGTTGTGATAGGCCAGAAAGGGTTGGATTTCGGCATGGAGATAGAACGGATTGCGTTCGGTATCGAGCTTTTTCTTGAAGTCCGAGAGCAGCGGCGGCACCCAGGCCGAGTTGCCGCGGTAGACCGACCACGGGAACCGCATGAAGCGGCGCCGGTCGGCCGCGGTGAGCACCGGCGCCACGCGTATCGCGCCGCCTTCAATGGCAGAGGTAGCGGCCACTGCCGGCACCCTACGACCTTGCCGAGCAAACGGCAAGTCTGCCGGCATCCGATGGTGGATCATGGAGCGCACCGGTGCGGGTAGCGGTCACCGGGGGCAGCGGGTTCATCGGCGCGCACCTGGTGGCGGCGCTCGCCGCGCGCGGCGAGCGGGTGCGCTGCCTGCTGCGGCCGGCCAGCAACCGGTCGCTGCTGCCGGCGCAGGTGGAGCCGGTGGTGGCGGCGGACTTGAGCGATGCCGCCGCCCTGGAGCGGCTGGTGCGCGACTGCGATGCCGTGGTGCACCTCGCCGGGCTGACCCGGTCGTGGACGCCGCGGGAGCTGTATCGCGTCAACCGCGGCGGCACCGCTACGCTGTGCGCGGCACTGGCCCGGGTGCATCCCGAGGTGGGACAGCTCATCCTGGTCAGCAGCCAGGCGGCGGCGGGCCCGTCCCGCCCGGGCCGGCCGCGGCGCGAGGA
This sequence comes from Spirochaetales bacterium, assembly GCA_047515735.1. Classification (GTDB taxonomy): domain Bacteria; phylum Spirochaetota; class Spirochaetia; order SZUA-6; family Bin103; genus Bin103. Next base: position 28,311 of record JAKZWC010000169.1, read on the forward strand.
GGATCCGCCCGCCCCGGTTACCGCCTACGGCCGCAGCAAGCTGGCCGCCGAGAGGATCCGCCACCGCCATCCCGGGTTGCCGATCACCGTCATCCGCCCGCCGGCGGTGTACGGTCCCGGGGATCGCGACGTCTTCGCCTACTTCCGTCTGGTGCGAGCCGGGGTGCGCCCGGAGCTGGTGCCTTCCGGCCGCCTCAGCTTGGTGTACGTCGGCAACCTGGTGGATGCGCTGCTGCTGGCGCTGGAACGGCCGCAGCGCGCCGGCCAGCGCGTCTACCATGTCGCCGATCGCGGCGCGGTGAGGATGAGCACGGTTGCGCAATGGATCGCCGACGCCTACGGCCGTCCCACCTGGCGCGTGCCGGTGCCGCAGGCCGCCCTCGCCGTGGCCGGGCTCCCGCTGGCCGCTGCCGGCCGGCTGCTGCACCGCGACCTCCTGCTCAGCCGCGACAAGCTGCGCGAGATCGCACAGCCGGCGTGGCTCCTGGCCACGCGCCGCATTCAGGCCGAACTCGGCTATCGGCCACGCGTCGGCACCCGTGAAGGCGTACAGCGGACCGCGCGGTGGTACCTCGACCACGGCTGGCTGCGCTGACCATCCGGCGGCAGCTCCCATCCGGCGCCGCGCTTGCGCCGCTCAGCTTACCGCCAGCGCTACGGTCCTGACTCGCGGTGCAGGGACGTTACCGCCTCCAGGCTCTTCAGGTGCTTGATCACGCGGCCGTAGTCGCGCTTGCTCTTGACCGCCACGGTGAAACGGCCGGTGAGGTGCGCCTGACTGTCCGGGTCGAGGTGCCCGGACACCAGCGTGCCGCCGTCGTTGTGGATGATTTTCTCGATCTCCGAGTAGAGGCGTGCGTCGGGCTCGGCGGTGACGATGAAGCTGTAGTTCTCCAGCGGGGTCGGCATCTCCCAGGCTACCTCCCAGGCCACCTCCACGCCGCGCTCGTTGAAGTCGCGGGCGTTGCGCACGTTGGCGCAACTGGCCCGGTGCACCGTAATGCCTTGGCTGCGCGACACGTAGCCGACGATCTCGTCGGCCGGGCTGGGCCGGCAGCAGCGCGCCAGCCGGATCAGCAGGCCGGCGTCGTTGCCGTCGCGCAACCCCACGCGCCAGGACGCCTCGTCTGTATTGGACCGCTCCTCCTCGGGACGGCCGGCGTCGGTCTCCCGCGGGCGTCGCGGCGGGGAAGGTGCCTGCGCTTGGCGCGCCGGCTGCGCCATGATGTTGCGCTGGATGATCAGGTCGGGATTCTCCTGGGTCAGCCAGTGGCGGATCTTGGAACGGGCGCGGGAGGTCTTGACCGAGCGCAGCCAGCCGACGTGGGGCCGGGCGCCGGTGCTGGTGATGATCTGGATCACCTGCGTGTTCTTCAGCTCCCCGCTCAACGGCACGATGCTGCCGTTCGCCTTCGCCGCCATGCAGTGGTTTCCCACCTCGGTGTGGATGTGGTAGGCGAAGTCGATGGGAGTGGAGCCGCGCGGCAACTCGATGATGTCCCCCTTCGGGGTGAACACGTAGATCGAGTCGCGCAACAGCTCACGCTTGATTTCATCGAGGAAGTCGGTGGACGCCGCCTGTGCCCCCTGCCAGTCGCGCAGCTTGTTGATGATCGACAGCTGCCCGGCGAGCGCATCCGCGTCCCCGGTGCGCCGCGACTTGTACAGCCAGTGGGCGGCGATGCCGTTCTCGGCCGTCTCGTGCATCTGGTCGCTGCGGATCTGGATTTCGATGGTGGTCCCCCGCGGTCCCATCACCGTGGTGTGCAGGCTCTGGTAGCGGTTGGACTTGGGCATGGCGATGTAGTCCTTGAAGCGCCCTTCGATCGGCAGCCACAGGCGGTGGACCAGACCGAGAATCTCGTAACACTCGCCGGTGGAGGCGCAGATGATCCGTACCCCGAGCAGGTCGTGGATCTCCCCGGCGGAGTGGCCGCGATCCTTCATCTTCTGATAGATGGAGTAGAAGTGCTTGGCGCGGCTCTCCACCCGCAACCGCACGCCGGCTTCCCGCGCCCCGACGGTGAGTAGCTCCGTAATGCTCCGCAGATAGGAGTCTCGCTCCGCCCGCGTGGCCGCCACGAACTCCTTGAGCTGCTCGTAGACGCGCGGATGGAGGTACTTCATCGCCAAGTCCTCCAGCTCCGTGCGGATCCGGTAGAGGCCCAGCCGCCCCGCCAGGGGGCAGTAGATGTCCATGCACTCGCCCGCAATGCGGGTGCGGTTCTCGGCGTTGTGGAACTCCAGCGTGCGCATGTTGTGGAGCTTGTCGGCCAGCTTGATGAGGATTACCCGTACGTCGCGCACCATCGCGAACAGCATCTTGCGGATCGACTCCGTGGCCCGCGCCCCGTGACTCTGCCCCTTGATGATGGAGATCTTGGTGACCCCCTGGACCAGGCCGGCGACCTCCTCGCCGAAGGTGTCGGTGATCTCCTCCAGGGTGGAGCCGGTGTCCTCCACCACGTCGTGGAGCAGCGCCGCCACCAGCGTCGCCGTGTCGAGACGGGTCTCCAGCAGAATGGACGCCACTTCCAGGGGGTGGATGATGAAGGGGTCGCCGCTGGCGCGGAACTGGCCCGAGTGGCGGGCGTTGGCCCAGCGCGCCGCGGCGACGATCTGACGCCGCGTGTCCTCGTCGTACTCCTCCGCCGCTGCCTCCAGCCGGTCGCAGAAACGGTTGACGAGCCGCCGTGACGCCTGCGTTACCCGCGGGTGGCCTTCATGCGGACCGCTGTCGCGGATGGCCACCGCGGCCGTGCGGCCCGCGCTGGAACCGTCCGGCGCCCCACCCGCCAACGGCGCCGCGGCGCGGTTGGCGGGTGGCGAGCTCACCGCGGCCTCCAGCTGGCGATCAACACCCGCGGCAGTCCGGCCAGGTCGCGGCACAGCTCCGGTGATGCGAAACCGTGGCGCTCCAGGCAACGCGCCACTGCGGCAGCGCAGTCGGCGCCCGTCTCCAGAATCAGTGCGCCTCCCGGCCGCAGCCGCAGCCGTGCGCAGTCGATCAGGCGGCGGCTCGGACCCAGGCCGTCGTCACCGCCGTCAAGCGCGAGCGCCGGCTCCGGCCAGCCCCGGCGCCGCAGGTCCGCAACCTCCCCACTGGTCAAGTAGGGCGGGTTGGCTGCGATCAGATCCCAGTGCGCCGGCGCCGGCGGCAGCAGGTCGCACACGCGCAGCCGCAGGGTCCCGGCGCCCAGGCCGTCGCGGTTGCGCAGCGCGGCGGCCACCGCCGGCGGCGAAATGTCGGAGGCACTCACCCGCCACGCCGGGCGCTCGAGCTGCACGGTCACGGCGATCGCTCCGGAGCCGGTCCCGACGTCGTGCAACGCCACCGAACCGCGCTCCGCCGCGAGCGCATCGCCATACCGGAGCAGCGCCTCCACCAGCAGCTCGGTCTCCGGCCGGGGAATCAACACCCGCCGGTCCACGATGAAAGGCCGACCGTAGAATTCCTTGTAGCCGCGCAGGTAGGCCACCGGTTCGCCTGCCGCACGGTGTTCCAGCAGCCGCTCGAAGCGCAGCCGGGCGAGCTCGGGCAGGCGCTCCGGATACGCCGCGAACAGCCGTTCCTTGGAGACGCCGAGCGAGTGAGCCAGCAGCACCGTGGCATCCAGCCAGGGGGTGGCCATCCCGCGGGCACGCAACCGCGCACTGGCCGCGCCCAGAGCGGCGCGCACCGTGACCGGCGGGTCCGGCGCCTGCTCCCGCGGCGGGGTCAGCGCTGCCGCTGCGGCCGCCACGCCGGCCGCTCCCATCAGGACGCCTCCGACTGCAGGTAGGCGTTGCGCTCACTGGTCTGCAGCGCCTCGATGACCGGTTCCAGGTTGCCGAGCATCACCTCCTCCAGCTTGTACAGCGTCAGGTTGACCCGATGATCGGTAACCCGGTTCTGGGGAAAGTTGTAAGTGCGGATGCGTTCGGAGCGGTCGCCGGAGCCGATCTGGCTGCGACGGAACTCGGCGCGTTCGCGTTCCGCCCGCTCCTGCTCCGCTTCCAGCACCCGGGCCCGCAACACCCGCATCGCCTTGGCCTTGTTCTTGTGCTGCGACTTCTCGTCCTGACAAGTCACCACCACACCGCTGGGCAGGTGGGTGATGCGTACCGCGGAATCGGTGGTGTTCACGCTCTGACCGCCGGGCCCGGATGAGCGGAATACGTCGATGCGCAGCTCCTCGGGCTTGATCACAATATCGGCTTCCTCGGCCTCCGGCAGCACCGCCACCGTCACCGCGGAGGTATGGATGCGGCCGCTGGACTCCGTCACCGGCACCCGCTGCACCCGATGTCCGCCGCTCTCGTAGCGCAGGCGGGCGAACACGTCGGTTCCGGTGATGGAGTAGATCAGCTCCTTGAAGCCGCCCACCTCGGTACCGTGGCTGGAGAGAATCTCCAACTTCCAGCCGTGCAGATCGGCATACTTGCTGTACATGCGGTACAGGTTGGCCGCGAACAGGGTGGCCTCGTCGCCGCCGGTACCGGCGCGGATCTCCATGATGACGTTCTTGCGGTCGCGCGGGTCCTTCGGAATCAGCAGCACGCGCAACTCCTCTACCAGCTTGTCGCGCTCCTGCTGCAGGCTGGCCAGCTCCTCCCGGGCCAGTTCCACCAGCTCTTCGCTGGAATCCTCCAGTAGCTGGGTGGTCTCCGTGATCTCCTGATCCAGCTCCTGCAGCCGTCGATGCCCGCTGACGACCGGACCCAGCGCGGCGTGCTCCTGCAGCAACTCGCGGGTGCGGCGCTGATCCCTGAACAGCTCGGGATCGGCGATCGCGAGCTCCAGCTCCAGGTAACGAGTGGCGGCGTTGCTCAGCTTGCGCCTCAGAGATGCTGCCAGGTCGTGCTCCATCGTTATGCTTCGGCCTTGGAACGCCGCTTGGGCTGGCGCTGGAACAGGAACCCGAACAGGCTGCCGCAGACGCCGCCGGCGATATGGGCGAACTGTGCGACGCTGTCCTCGGCGAACGCGCCCAGCACCTCACGCGCGAGGTAGACCACCACCACCAGGATGAAGGTGAGGGGGATCTCGCCACTGGCGATGTTGGTAAAGGAGCTGAGCAGGATCATCATGAACACTACCCCGCTCGCCCCCATGAGGCCGCTATCGAGGAACACGATGTTTATTACCCCGGTAACCAATGCGGTGACCAGCATCATCAGCAGCAACGGTCCGGAGTGGTACTTCTCCTCCAGAATCGGCCCGATCAGCAGGATGAGCGAAAAGTTGGCTACCAGATGGGTCCAGTCCTGGTGACCGGCGATGTGGGAGATCACCCGGAAGTAGCTCAGCACCGCGTGCCCGTCGAAGGTAGGCGGCACCGCGAAGTAGAGACGCGAGACCTGGCCGTTGGCGAACAGGTCCGCCACCAGCACCGCCACGCTGAGCAGCGCGTAGGAAAGCACCGCGGGCGAGTTGTAACGGATTCTCATCGTTCTGCTCCGACCAGCTCCAGGATGCGGGCGGTGGCTTCCGCTACCGCCTCTTCATCGACCGCCTCCAGCCGCGGCCGCAGCAACGGCTCGGTGTTGCTTGGCCGCAGATTGAACCAGAAGCGATCGTAGCTCACGCTCACCCCATCGAGCTCCTCCTGGCGGCCGTCGGCAAAGGCGTCCCGCACCCGCTGCAGCGCCGCGCCCGGATCCAACCCCTCGATGCGGATGTTCACCTCCTCCTGCTGCACGTAGCGCGCACGCAGCGGCGCCGCCAGCTCCGACAACGGCCGCTCGCGCTGCAACAGCAGGTTGAGCAGCACGCCGAGCCCGTAGATCGCGGACTCGGTGTAGAAGGAATCGCTAACCCGGAAGTAGAGATGGCCCGAGGTCTCGTTGCCGTACAGCGCGCCGGTACGCACCATCTCGTCGTAGAGAAAACTGTACCCGACGCGGGCCTTGACCGGGACGCCGCCGGCCGCGGCGATCTCCTCCGGGAACACCCGAGAGGAGACCAGGTCGTAGACGATGGCGGCGCCCGGGTGCTCCTCGAGCAGAGTGCCGGCGATCAGGGCGCCCGCGAAGTAGCTCTCCAGCGGCCGTCCGGTCTCGTCGAAGAACAGGATGCGGTCGCCGTCCCCATCGAGCACGGCGCCCAGCACCGCCCCGGTCCGCGGCACCGCGGCCGCCACCTGTCGCTGGCTCTCGTGCTCCAGCGGGTTGGGCAGGTGCGCGGGAAACGAACCGTCGGGGGTGGCGTTGAGAATGATGGCGTCCAGCCCCAGGCGCACCGCGGCCGCCTCCAGCAGCGCGCCGGCGGAGCCGTTGGAGGCGTCCACCACCACCTTCATGCCGCGCACCTCCGGCCGTACGTGGGCGGTGGCGAATGCCACGTAGGTGTCCAGCTCCGTGGCCGGGAGAGGCGCCAGGGGCGGCGGTGAGGCGGGCGGCCGACCGCTGTCGCCGGCTACCGCGGCCTCGATCTCGCGCAGCCCCTTGGCGTAGCCCACCGAGCCGCCGCTGCCGTCGTAGAGCTTGAAGCCGTGGTACTGCGGCGGATTGTGCGAGGCGGTAGCCATCACGCCGGCGCCGTAGCCGCGCTGCATCTGCAGGTAGTGCAGCGCCGGGGTGCTGGTACAGCCGGCGTCGTGCAGCGTGCTGCCCTCGCTGGCGGCGCCGGCGCCGAAGGCGCGCAGCAGCTCGGCCGAGTGGATACGGGCGTCGCTGGCGCCCAGCAGGTCCACGCCACCCGTGAAGCGGGCAAAGGCGCGCCCCACCCGGAATGCCAGGGTGTCGTCGATCTCGGCACCGTAGGTGCCGCGGATGTCATACGCCTTGAACGGATTCATAGTGCTGTGGAGCCGGTCCCCTCCAGGGTCCGCTCTATCTCCTCCCAGGCCGCCGTAGTTTCCTGCTGCGCGGTGCTGTTGGCCTGGAGCCGACGCTTCAATTCCCGCACGCGGCCACCGTCAGTGTACACCGCGGGATCGCCGAGCTGATCTTGCAGCCGGTGCTCGGTCTGCTGCAACCGCTCGCACTCGTCGAGCAACGCCTGCTGGCGCCGCTGCAAGGCCTCGGGAGAGCGCCGTCCCCGCTTGCGCCCGGCGCCACGGCGGCCGCCGTCACGCTGCCGCTGCGCCGGCGCCGGATCCGCGACCCGTCCGACCGGACCCGGTGCTCGCTCCCGCGACGGCCCGTCAGTAGTGGCGGCGGCCTGCTTCCACTGATAGTAGTCCCAGCCACCATGATAGAGCCGCACCCGATCGCGCGTCACCTCCAGCACCTTGGTAGCGAGTTGAGCGATGAAGTACTCGTCGTGAGAGGCGAACACCAGGGTACCGGCAAAGCCCCGCAGCGCCTGCGTGAGGATGCTGATGGCGCTCAGGTCGAGGTGGCTGGTGGGCTCGTCGAGCAACAGCAGGTTGGCCGGCTGCAGCAGCAGCCGTACCAGCGCCACGCGGCTGCGCTCGCCGCCGCTGAGCACTCCGAGGGACTTGAACACGTCGTCGCCGCTGAACAGGAACGCACCGAGCAGGTTGCGCAGCCGCGGAATCATCTCCGTGGGCGCCACCGCCTCCATGTCCTCCAGCACGCTCTGGCTGCCGGTCAGCTGCTCCGCGCGGTCCTGGGCGTAGTAGCCCGCCGTGACTCCGGTGCCCAGTATCACCTGTCCCGCCGGAATCGGCATCGCCCCGGCCAAGGCGCGCATCAGGGTGGACTTGCCGACGCCGTTGTCGCCCACCAGCGCCAGGCGATCACCGCGATCCAGTTCCAGATCCAGATCGCGGATCACCTGCTGGGAGCCGTAGGCGAGACTCAGTCCCGACACCCCGAGTGCCCGCCGCCCGCCCTTCGGCGACGGCGGAAAGCTGAACGTGATGTGCGATTGAACCGGGGGCGGCTCCAGCCGCGGCATGCGTTCGAGCTGCTTGATGCGGCTCTGCACCAGGCGCGCCTTGGAGGAATTGGCGCGAAACTTGCGCACGAACGCCTCCATACGCGCTATCTCCTCCTCCTGGCGTGCGTGGGCGGCGGCCATCTGCTCCAGCTCGGCCGCGCGCCGCTGCAGGTATTCGGAGAACGTGCCGAGCCAGGTGTGCAGCGTGCCGCGATAGATCTCCGCCACCCGGTCGCAGGTACGGTCCAGCAACGTCCGGTCATGAGCCACCAGCAGAAACCCGCCGTGATAGGAACGCAGGTACGCCTCCAGCCACTGGCGCGCCTCCAGGTCGAGGTAGTTGGACGGCTCGTCGAGGAGCAGCAGGTCGGAGCCCTGCAGCAGCAGCTTGGCCAAGGCGATGCGCATCTGCCAGCCGGAGGAGAAGGTGGTGGTATCCTTGTCCGCGTCGCGCGGACGAAACCCGAGGCCGCGACTGACGCGATCGAGACGCGCGGAGCGCTCGGCAGCGCCATCCAGACTCACCCGCTCGGTGAGCTGTGCGTAGCGCCGCAACAGTCTGTCGAGCTGCTCTGCGTCGCCGGTGGCGGCCATCTGTTCCTCCACCTGACGCAACTCCCGTTCGGCGGCGAGCTCGCGGCTGAACGCCAGGGACAGCTCCTCGTGCAGCGTGTGACCGCTGTGCTCCACTCCGGACTGCGCCAGGTAGGCGATGCTGACGTCACGCCGCGCGATGACGCGCCCGCGGTCGGCGCTGCCGTGCCCGGCGATGATGCGCATCAGGGTGGACTTGCCGCTGCCGTTGGCCCCGCACAGGGCGATACGGGCACCGCGGTCGATAGTCAGACTGACGCCGTCCAGCACGACCTGCTCGCCGTAGGTCACGGAGATTTCGCTGAGTGTTACCATGCTCGCCGCGACGCGAGTGTAGCATCAGCCATCGTCCGATGCAGAGCCGCCGGACGCAGCGGCGAACGAAAAGTACATCACCACCGGGGAGCGGCTGACGTGAGTCGCCAGGAGGGTGACCGGATCCGGCTCGGCCGGGGTGAGGCGGATGCCGTTGCTGTCGTATTCCGCAAGCAGCGTGAGTTCCGCCGCCGGCTCGACCGGTGGCGAAACGTCGGCCGGGCCGCCGGCGTCGGGCTCAGCCTCGCCCGTGGCGGCAGCGGGGGCCACCGGACCCGCTTGACCGCCGGGATCGCCTGCGGCGGCGGAATCGCCGGCCGCCGCGCTAGCGTCGGCGCTGCCGCCCGTTCCCGGCGTTTCGGGCGCAGTTTCCGCTGCGCCAGCGTCGCCAGCGCTTGCGGACGCGTCCTCGGTGGCGGTGCTGTCGTCCTCGGAAGCGGCCGCAGCAGGGTCGTCGGTGCTGCCCGCCGCCGGCGCCGGATCGTCGCGGTCGAACAGAAAGGTGATGACCGTATCGTAGCCGCCGCCCTGCTCCGGTGCCGGCGCGTAACGAAACTCCACGCGGCCCGTGCCCGGCAGGCCCGCCGGCAACAGCTCCGGTATCAGGGCCTGGAAGCCGTGCCAGCGATAGCGCCGCTCCGGCCCCAGTTCGATGGTGCCGTAGCCGCTGCTGTGCAACACGGCGCCGCGCTCCACCAGGTCGCTGTAGAGCCGGTCGCGGCGGGCCCGCTCCGCGGCGATCGACTCGGCGACATCGCGCGTCAGTTTCACGAACACCTGCGTCACCTGGCGTCCCGCGGCGGTGTAGGAAACCGACACCCGGTGCGCGCTGTGCACGATGAAACGCACCGAACTGGAGGCATTCTCCATGCGCAGAACGTAGCGGCCCTCACCGACCCGCTCCACGGCCTGGTAGCGGAACTCGCGCGTGCCCGTCTCCGTGACCAGCCGGAACAACCGCGCTGCCGGGTCGGGGAACAAGCCGTACGCGGCGCGAAATCGCCCCAGGTCGTAGCGGCCGGTGATCACCATGGCGCGGAAGTACTCGGGCCGCCAGATCGTGGCCAGCAGGTGCTCGAGGGTGGGATCGTCGGCGTGCAGCCGGGCTGCCTCCACCTGAGGATCGGCGCTCGTCTGGAATACCGGGAGAAACTCCCCGAAGGTATACCCCGCGACGCCGGCTTCGGTGAGCACCTGGTACCAGTAGTTCTCGTACGCCCCGATCCGTTCCGGCTGCGCGGCCCGCTCCAGCACCTTGGTCACTTCCCCCTCGCGCAGCTTGTAGACGATGTCGGCGGTGGCGGCGGCCTCGGCGCGCACCGGAAGACCGGCGCGGACAGCGTACCCATAGCTGTCGACGAACAGCGCGTAGCGCGCGGCGAACGCGGTTGCCTGCTCCGTATCGGGGAACACACGCACGCGCCAACGCTCCACCGATACCGGTTCCTCACGCCGGTCGCCGGCGGCGCTGCGGACCAGATAGTGGTCTTCGATGGAGGATTCCTCGATTACGTGGATGACGGCTCCCGCGGGCAGCGTGCTGCCATCGCTCCACAGCACCACGCCATAGCCGCGCGGTGCCTGCCCGCAGGCGGCGAGCAGCAGCGCACATGCGCCTGCGGCGACTCCTTTGGTCCTGGCAAGCCGTGGCTTCACGCGCGCGACGCGACGGCGGGCTGTGCGCGGCGCGGCACCTGCAAGGTCTGGCCCGGGTGCAGCACGCTGCTCGACTGCAGTCCATTGGCGGCTGCCAGGGCCTCCACGGTGGTGTCGTGCAGGCGTGCGATACGCCACAGCGAGTCACCACCCGCTACCCGGTAGTCGGCCTCGAAGGGGCGGGTATCCCGCAGTTCGGGGAACCGCACCGTGGTCGGATCGAAACCGCGCAGCAACGGAATGAAGAGCCCCACCCCGACCGACATCCGGCGCGGACTCACCCCGGTGTTGTACCTGCGAATCAGGGCCACGCTCACTTCGAACGCTTCGGCCAGCTCGGACATGGTATCGCCGCTGCGAATGACGTGCCGGTGCAGCCGCACCAGCGAGCTGGCGGAGTCCTCCAGCACGGCGATCAGGCGATCGTGGGAGTCTGCCGGCACTTTCAACTGATAGGATGAGCCGGCGCTTCCCGGGGGAGTCAGGCCGTAGTTCAGTTCGGCGTTGGCCCGTTCCAGCACCTCGCTCGACACTCCGCTGAGATGGCTGAGCTGAAGCAGCTCCACGCCATCCGGCACCGTTACCCGCCGCCAGCTATAGAGCTCGTGCACTGCCGGCGAGTCGCTGGCGGCGTAGCTGCGCAGCGCCAGCACCAGACCGTAGAAGCGCGGCACGAAGTCCCTGGTCTCGCGCGGCAACAGGCCGCGGCGGCGCAACTCCCAGAAGTCGCTGGTGCCTGCGTTGCGCACGTCGCGGCGCACGCGGCCCTTCCCGGCGTTGTAAGCCGCCAGCGCCAACTCCCAACTGCCCAGTTCGCGATGGTTGGCCTCCAGGATGCGCAAGGCCACGTCGGTAGCCTTCCAGAAGTCGCGCCGTTCGTCGATCAGCTCGTCGGTGACGAGTCCGTAGAGCCGCGCCGTACCCCGCATGAGCTGCCAGAGACCGACCGCGCCCGCCGGCGAGGTGGCCCAGCCGCTATAATCGGACTCGATGGCCGGCAGGAACACCAACTCCGCCGGCATGCCGCGCTGCTCGAGCTGCTCAAGAATGTGATCGCCATAGAACGCGGTCCGCTGCAGGACCCGTTGCATCCACGACCGCAGCGCGGCACTGCCGTAGCTGTCGGCATAGGAGGTCACGCGGGGATGGTCGGGAATATCCAGGGATGCAGGTATCATGTCCAGGAGATGCTGTGCAGCCGCCGGCATCGATCCTGCTGCCAGCAGCGTCGCAACCGCTATGGCGCGCCACGGCAGCATCCCGCGAGCGGCGGTGTACCTGCGGCCGGAGCCGCTGCCCGGCGCCTCTGGAACCGGTGACGCGACGGGACGCGCGCCAAGGTTACGTGATGTAAAGCAGCGTGCACTGTGCACAGTCATAGTTTCTCGCCAAAAAATATCCCCGCCCACTCCCAGCGACCATCGATTTCGGGGTCGGCCTTGAAATCGATGCGGCGGAAGTAGAGGTACCAGGTCTTGACCCGGTGCGACCAGCCGGTGGTACGCAGAAACGCCTCGCCGGCGTTGGAGTCGGGGTCCAACTCGTCGTCGAACCGGACCCGCGACAGGGGAAACGCCGACAAGTCGAACACCTGCGCGGCACTCTCGTCGGCTACCTGCTGCTCCCACGACATGGTGAAGAAGCCGGACTGGGAACGCAACCGGCGCAGCGCGCGCCGATCGCGGCGGCTGATGGCGCGCTTTATCTCCGCTACCAGCGAATCCAGGTCCTCCATCACCCAACTCTTGTCGGAGAAGTGGAAGTTCACCTTGTCGAGGACCTCGCGATGCACGTTGGGGAATCCCGGGATGTCGGTGGTCGCGTGCTGCAGATACACCCGGTAGGCCTGCACCGCCTGCTCCCATTCGCCGAGCGCCTCGTAGGAGCGGGCCAGAAAGAAGTGGCTGCGGCCGGGATCTATGGCGTCGCGAAAGCGGCCGATCAGTTCCTTGTACAGCTCCACCAGACGGTGAGGATCGCGTTCCAGCGCGATCAGCTCGGTGAGGGCCGCCAGGTGGATCGAGCGTCCCCGCACGAGAGCATCGGGATAGTTGAGCGTGCGCTCGTAGTAGTGTGCCGCCAGCGGCGCCGAGTCCATCTCCCGATATCCCTCCGCCACGGACATGAGGTAGAAGGCGTTGTAGAGATCTGTCGGACGGGTCTCGACGTAGGTGGTGAGAAACAGCAGTTGACGACGCGGTGCTCCAGCGGCGCGCAGCAGCTTGGAGATCTCCTGCACGATCATGAACCGCTGTTCCGCTCCACCCGTCTCCTGCTCCAGCAATGCGAACAACTCGGAGATCTGGCGATCGTATTGGCGATTCCCGATCCGGTACTCAGGATAATCCCCGGTACATCCGACGAGCATCGCGCCCGCGGCGAGGACCAGCAGCGCGGCGGCCGTCCGGCAACAACCCTGCGTGACCGGAACGTGGTACTCACCATGCTTTGCATCGAGTGACATGCTCTTCATGGCCTCAGTCGGTCACGGCGACGTCGTCCGGGTCACGGAGTAACCGTGCCCACTCATAGGCGACCTGCGTGACCGCGCGGCCACTATCGAGAGACCCGGTCGGGTTAGAAGGCTATCGAGACATCGAGACCTGCGCTGAGCATGAACCCGGTAACGACGCCCTCTATGCCGTTCTCGTTCTGTATATCGGCGTCGTCATCCAAAAGGTCAAGTTCGGCAAACACCCATTGGTGCCCCATACCGAGCCGAGGCGCCAGCGCGATCGGGCCCAGGAGCACTTGGTAGCCGATCTGGGTCACCACCCCGATCCGAAACCCCGTTACCTCTTCATTGATGCTGTCTCTGAGAAACAGATAGCCGGGCGCCACTCCCACGCCAGCGAAAAATCCTTCGGGAGCGCTGTCCTGCGGGTAATAGTTGGCACCGATCTCGACATCGACCGACCAATACGTCCAGGTCTCAGGCACGAGATCTCGATACACCACGCTCCACTGGGGATTGAAGTACACCCCGCGCACGAAGATGCTCAGGTCGTTCTGGAGAAGCTGTTGGAACGCTCCGCTGTAAATCCCGAACAGAGGCCCGCCGAGGTCGACGCCGATCAGGGTGTCGCGCTCGTCGGTCTGGGCGAAGGCCGGATGGACCCCCGTCAGTAACACTGCCGCGGTGATCACGGTGATGAAGAGAACTCGTCGTCGCATCGCGAACCTTGCTAGCATGGCCGAAACCGGCTCGTCAAGCCCCCTTGCCCGCAGCGCAGCGCGCACTTTGCATCCGGTAACAGGCACGCCAAGTTCGAGCTAACGGGCAAATGCCTCGCACCCGGCAAGCGGCACAAAGCAGACACGGTGTACGAAATTCCCCTGAAAACCTCCCGCAAACTACCGGCGAAGCTCACCTGCATAGTGCGCGGCGCATAGTGCGCGGCGCATAGTGCGTGGCGCATGACGTGCCAGCTTCGTATTCGTTGGATTCACGACACCTGAAACCGTGCCGGACGGGTTTCGTGAAGCGCAAGTTGCGACGCGTTCCTCAGCCTAAACGCCAGGCGACTCCATGCTCGGCGGTGGCGGTTCTGAACCACTCGATCACCTCCGGGTGGTAGGGGATCCCGTGCTCGCGCCGCTCTGCCTCGGTACGCGCTTCGGGATACCCCGAGTAGAGCACCCTGTCCGCGCCGGAGACCGTGGGACACTCCAGCAGGTCGGTGAGGTACTGATCCAGATCGGCCATGAACTCCTCCGGCTCCGAGAAGCTCGCAATGTCGTATGCCAGGAAGTGATGCACCGAGCCGGAGCGGCGTCTGGGACCGGCGCCGGAAGCGCACAGCACGCTGGTAAGGATCTCACCTATCACCGACAGGGCGTAGCCCTTCTGCGACCCGCCTTCCCGGGTCGAGCCGAGGGGCAGCAGCATGTACTTTTCCGGTATCGGAACCTCTTCCATGATCGGGTTGCCGTGCTCGTCGGTAATCCACCCCGGCAGCACAGTCTGCCCCAGACGCCTGGCCAGGGCCAGCTTGTTGCCGGCCACCACGCTCGGGGACGCGTCGTACACGAAGGGAGGGTTGCGCCGGGCCGGTGCCGCGAACGCCATGGCGTTGAGCCCGAGCAGCGGCTTGGTGCCGAACGTCGGGACCATGCCCACGCCGCCGGTGGTCGTGACCTGGCCCAGCATGCGGTGCTCCAGCGCCATGTGGGCGTAGTAGGAGCAGGGGCCGAGATGGCGGCAGTTCGTCACCGATACCGAGCCGATGCCGAACTCGGCAGCTCGCCCGATGGCCTCGTTCATCGCCGCCGGAGAAACCACCATGCCGTGGCCGCCATCGCCGTCGATCACGCAGGTGGCCTTGTTGTCGCGCACCATCCGCCACCGCGGGGCGGGATTGATGGCACCGCTCCCGAGCGACTTGAGGTAGCCCCGGAGCATGTTGCTGACGCCATGGGTGTCGATGCCGCGCAAGTCGGCGTACAGCAGCACGTCCGCCGTCTGCCGCGCATCGGCCTCCGGCATGCCCACCGCCTGCAGCAACTCCTCGGTAGTCCGGCGCACGTCCGCGGCCATGACCCGCACCGCGATCTCGTTGGGAACCTCGAACTTTTTCAGCACGCTTGCCTCCGCACACCGTCACCCTACCACACCAGCCACGCGTTCAGGCCACGCCGATGCCCGGAGAGCCGCGAACGCGGCCCGGCGGGCGGTTGAGCGGCGGCGAGTGCGCGGCTACACTCTGGCCAGCGTCGAGCGACGCCAAATGGAGGATGCGTGGGCCGATACATCACCATGACCAGTGCGGGGCTGCAGGTTCCCGACCGACCCCTCATCCCCTTCATCGAAGGGGACGGCACCGGGCCCGATATCTGGGCCGCGGCGGTGCGGGTGTTCGATGCCGCCGTGACGCAGGCGTACGGCTCCGGGCGCGCCGTGGAGTGGGTGGAGGTACTGGCCGGCCAGAAGGCGTTCGACCGCACCGGAGACTGGCTGCCGGCGGCGACCGAAGACGCGTTTCGCAATCACCTCGTGGGTATCAAGGGCCCGCTCACCACGCCGGTGGGCGGCGGCATCCGCAGTCTCAACGTGGCACTGCGGCAACGTCTGGATCTGTACGTGTGTCTGCGGCCGGTGAAGTACTACCCCGGTGTCCCGTCGCCGGTGCGGACGCCGGAACGGGTGGACATGGTGGTGTTCCGGGAGAATACCGAGGATGTCTACGCCGGATTCGAGGTGGCGGCCGGCAGCGCGGAGGCAGGCAAGCTGCGGCAGTTCCTGCAGCAGGAGCTGGGCTGGTCCGTGCGGGCCGATTCCGGCATCGGCATCAAACCGATCAGCCGCACGGGCACCGAACGCCTGGTGCGGGCGGCGATCGAATACGCCATCGACCACCGGCGCCGCAGCGTGACGCTGGTCCACAAGGGCAATATCCAGAAGTTCACCGAGGGGGCATTCCGCGAATGGGGCTACCAGGTGGCCGCCGAGCACTACCCCGAGCACACGGTCACCTGGGACGACATCGACGGCGAGATTCCGCCCGGCAAGATCCTGATCAAGGACACCATCGCCGACATCTTCCTGCAGCAGATACTGACCCGTCCGGCGGAGTTCGACGTGATAGCCACGATGAACCTGAACGGCGACTACATCTCCGACGCGCTGGCGGCGCAAGTCGGCGGCATCGGCATCGCTCCCGGCGCCAACATCAACTACCGGAGCGGTCATGCGATCTTCGAAGCGACCCACGGCACGGCGCCCAAGTACGCGGGCAAGAACGTGATCAATCCGTCGTCGGTCATCCTGTCCGGTATGATGCTGTTCGAGTACCTCGGTTGGAACGAAGCGGCACGCCTGATCGACGGCTCCCTGACCCGCACCATCGGCGAGCGCTACGTCACGTATGACTTTGCCCGCCTGATGGAAGACGCCACGCAGGTGACCACCAGCGAATTCGCCGACCGCCTCATCGCCCACATCCGCGCTGCCGAGTGACACCGACGGTTCGTAGCGGCCGTTCGGCCGGCGCCGGCAGGCCACGGTCCGCGCTACGGCGTTGGCTGTGGGCACTGCTCCTGGGGGCCGGCACCGTGGTCAACGTATCGGGCCAGGACCTGCCCAGCGCGATCGCCGCAGCAAGCATCGAGCAAGTGGTGCCGGCCGGAGACCGGCATTACGCTCGCAGCCGCCGCGCCGGCGTGTTCGCGTCCCTGGACGGAGGGCGCACTTGGCAGCCGCGCAACGCCGGCCTGCCGCACCGCGTGGTCCATCCGTTCCCCCAACCGCCCGAGTATCGATTCATCACCTCCCTCGGGGTAGATCCGCGCGATCCGCTGCGGGTGGCCGCCACCACCGCCCGCGGCCTGTACCTGAGCGAGGACGGGGGCGTGTCATGGCAGGCGCTACCCATCGCCGAGCCGATACGCCCCAATGCCTACTTCACCAGCGTGGCGCCGTCGCCGCATCACCCCGACGCCCTGCTGCTCGGCACTTCGTTCCACGGAGTGTACGAGACCACCGACCGCGGCGCGAGCTGGCAACACCTCTCCTCCGCGATCCGCTTCCTCACCCATGACGCCCTCTACTACGAAGAGGTGGCGGCAGTCAGCTACGATCCTGCTGTGCCGGACGCCATTGCCCTGCTGGCCGGCTTCGATGACGGAGTCTTTTACAATCCCGACCGGCATGCGTGGCGCGACCGCGCGGACGCGGACTGGTGGCAGCACTATCCGATGCCGTCGGCGGCCGCCACGCACCTGACCTACGTGCCGGCAGGCGATGGGTGGGTCCTGGAGGCCGGTACCCGCCGCTCCCGTTGGTGGCTCGCCGGCGACGGCACCTGGACCCCGGCAGGCGTACGGCAACCGGTACCGGCGGCTGCCGGCAGCGCCGCGCCGTCGATCGCCGCGGACGCCGGCACCCCTCCGGACCGCCCCCGCCCAGTGTCGGCTCCCGGTGTACCCGCCGCGCCACCGCCGGCACCCGACCGGCCGTACGCTGCGCCAGCACGCGCCACCTTACCGGACTACGCTCCGGCGCCCGGCCCGCTGGCCCATGCAGCGCAACGCCACGGGATCTACCTGAGCGCGTGGAGCGCGGCGGCGCGGCTGCCGGAGTTCCTGGAGTTCCTGCAGGAGCACGGCCTCAACTCGTTCGTGGTCGACCTGAAGGACGACAGCGGCTACCTGACCTACGATTCGGAACTGCCGTTGGCCCACGAGCTGGGTGCGGTACATGGGCCTATCAAGCTGGATGAGCTGCTGGCCGAGGCGCACGCCGCGGGCATGTACGTCATTGGGCGGCTGGTGGTGTTCAAGGACCGGTTACTGTACCGCTGGCAGGATCATCGCCTGGCGGTCTGGGACCGGGAACAGGACTCTCCCTGGCGTCAACTCATCCCGGTGGCCCCGGCGCGAGGCACGACAACGGAGGACAACGGCGCCGCCGCGGACGCCGACGGCGCGGCCAAGGAGACAGCCACCGAGCCGGAGCCGGCCACGGAGCAGCGCGAGTTCTGGGTCGACCCATACGCAGCCGAAGTCTGGGCGTACAACGCTGCAGTGGCCGCCGAGCTGGCCGGGCGCGGTGTGGACGAGATTCAGTTCGACTACATTCGCTTCCCCTCCGACGGTCCCGTCGAGCGCGCCGGGTACCGCCACCGGCGTCCTGGAATGACCAAGATCGACGCCATCGAGTCGTTCCTGGCCCTGGCCCGGGAGCAGGTCCGCGTGCCTATCAGTACCGACCTGTTCGGATTCAACTCCTGGTACCGCAGCGGCAACTGGATCGGCCAGAACATCGAAATCCTGTCGGAGTACGTCGACGTAATCAGCCCGATGTTCTATCCGTCGCACTTCCCGAACGACTTCATGAGCGACCGCAGCTATCTGGAACGTGCCCATGACATCTACGAGCAAGGGGTGAGCCGCGCGCGCCACATGGTCCAGGGACGGAGCTACATCCGCCCCTACGTCCAGGCTTTCCTCATCGGCGGCGAACTGCGCATGGAAGAGGACGAATACAGCCGCTACCTGACACGGCAGCTCGAGGGCAACCGCACCGCGGGCGGCACCGGCTTTACCCTGTGGAACGCATCGAATCGGTACTACATGGTCACCGAGCCTTTGCGACCCTACCTGAGTCAGCACGGTCACTCCGCGACAGGAAGACCATGAAATCGACACACCGAGAGGAGATACGATGAAACAGCGCATGGTTCCCGCGTCGGTACAGGCGTACGCGGCGGCGATCCTGGCCAGTGCCGCGCTGCTCGCGGGCTGTGTCACCGCCTCGCCCGAACTGGTGGAGGGGCTGACCCCCGCGGAGTACTTTCAGAGGGCGCAGGAAGCGACGGCGCAAAACGATTACGGACTCGCTCTGCGGTGGTATGCCGCGTTCCGCGAACGGTTCGCGGACGATCCGCCGCCGCAGCAGATGGCGCGCCTGGTATGGGCCGAATACGAAACGGCGTTTCTGCACTACAAGATGGGCGACGACGAGACTGCGCTCCGGCTGCTGCACGCACTCGTGCGCAGTTACGAACAGCCGGCGGCGGCCGCCTACCCGGACGGCCCCCGCGTTCTGGCGCTGCGAGTGATCACCGAGCTGGACCCTGCGGCGGCGGCCGCCGAGGAGGCCGCCGCAGGGCAGCAATAGCCCGGCGCCCTGAAAGCGTGCCGGACGGCGCGCCGTTGACAGGGGCATGCGACCCCTTTCACACCGGACCGCCCGCGGCGTCCGCGTCTTCTCCCTGGCCCTGGCGGCCTGGGGATGCCTGGGCTGCGAGCCGGCCGGCCACGCGCTGGTGGAGGATGTCGATCTCCTGCCACCGGTGTTCAACGGGATAACGGTTACCTCCGAGACCACCGTCATCGCGCGCTTCGACGAGCCGGTAACCATGGCGCCGGAAGCGGTGACGGTGGAGCCCGACCTCGCGGTGACCGAAGTCGGCGCGGGCGAGGAGGTGGTGATCACCGTGGCAACGCCGTTGACTGCCGGCCGGCGCTATACCCTGCACACCACCGCCCGCGACGAGCGCGGCAACAGCACTACCTTCGTGGCTCGCTTCTGGGGTTACAACCCGCGGCCACCCGGCCTGGTCATCAACGAGTTCACCACCCAGGGATCCAAGAAGAGGCCGGACGCGATCGAGCTGTACGTCACCCGCGACGGCAACCTCGGCGGCGTGACCGTGTACGACGGCTGCGCCGACAACTATCGCGACCACGTGGTACTGCCCGCGGTCGAGGTGACCGCCGGCGACTATGTCGTGATCCATGCCACCGCCCACGGTCTGGGCGAGGATGAGCACGCCGACGCCGATCAGTCGGACCATGAACTGGCCCTGCCGGGGGTATGGGACTTCTGGATGCAGGAAGGCACCGGCCTCTCGGGGAAGAACGGGGTGCTCACCGTCCACGCCGCACCCGGCGGCGCGCTGCTCGACGGCGTGCTCTACAGCAGCCGGACCTCCGACTCGGACGACCGCTACCGTGGGTTCGGCAGCAAGGCGACCATGCTGCGCGCCGACCGTCTGGCAGAGCTGGGCGGCTGGCGGTTCGCCGGCGAACGGATCGCTCCGGAAGACGCGATCAGCTCCGCGGCCACCACCTCCACACGCTCACTGAACCGGGGCAGCTCCGCTACCGACACCGACAGCCCCGCCGACTGGCACACGGTACCCACTCGCAAGGCGAGCTTCGGCGCCGTCAACAGCGACGACGTTCACGGCCGGTAGCCGCCCCTTACCTTCCAGCCAGGACCTTCGTCGGGTAAACCCGACCAGCTCCTGGCTGGCTACACGTAGGCCTTGAACATCCCTTCGAT
>JAKZWC010000170.1:0-9793 GCA_047515735.1 Spirochaetales bacterium
GCACCAAGGACACGCTGGGTGTCGAGGAGCGTCGCAAGGGACGTTCCAAGTACGGTGCCAAGCGGCCCAAGGTGTAGCGGAGGCAACTGAGATGCCGCGTCGGGGCAACACCAAAAAACGTCCGGATCCGGTCGATCCGAAGTATCGCAACGTGTTAGTGGGCAAGTTCATCAACGTGATGATGAGTCGTGGCAAGCGTTCGACCGCGACCCGTTCTCTGTACCAGTCGTTTGACATCATCGAGAAGCGCATGGGCCGCGATCCCCTGGAGGTGTTCCTGAAGGCCGTGAGTAACGTGAAGCCGCTGCTCGAGGTCAAGTCGCGGCGAGTCGGCGGGTCCACCTATCAGGTGCCGGTGGAAGTGCGCGAAGCACGCCGTGACGCTCTCGCGATTCGCTGGTTGATCCAGTACGCAAAGCAGCGTCGCGGGCGTGCCATGACGGCGAGCCTGGGTGCGGAGTTGATGGACGCATTCAACGAGACCGGAGCCGCGGTCAAGAAGAAAGAGGATACCCATCGCATGGCCGAGGCGAACAAGGCCTTTGCGCACTATCGCTGGTAGATCGAGAGCATAGCACGAGCAATGGATTCACACGGCCGGCTGAGCCGTACCCGCAACATCGGGATCATGGCCCACATCGACGCCGGCAAGACTACTACAACCGAACGGATCCTGTACTACACCGGGCGCAAGCACAAGGTCGGTGAGGTCCACAACGGTCAGGCCGAAATGGACTGGATGGATCTGGAGAAGGAGCGCGGCATCACCATTACCGCGGCGGCCACCTACTGCGACTGGCGGGACCACGCGGTGAACATCCTCGATACCCCCGGTCACGTCGACTTTACCGTGGAGGTGGAACGATCGCTGCGGGTGCTGGACGGCGCGGTAGGAGTGTTCTGTGCGGTCGCGGGGGTGGAGCCGCAGAGCGAGACGGTGTGGAAACAGGCGAACACGTACGGGGTGCCGCGGCTGGTGTTCATCAACAAGATGGACCGCACCGGGGCGGACTTCGCGGCGTGCGTGGAGCAGCTCCATGCCAAGCTCGGCGCCAACGCCGTACCGGTGCAGCTTCCGACCGCCGAGGGGGCCGAGTTCAACAGCGTGATCGACTTGGTGGCGCTGCGCTGCGTCACCTGGGAGGATGCCGACTTCGGCACCAATTACCGCATCGAGGAGGTTCCGGCCGGCCTGCATGAGGCGGTGCAGGCGGCCCACGTCGAGCTGCTCGAGCAACTGGCGGATCTGGATGACGAATTCATGGAGCGCTATCTTTCCGGCGAGCCGATCCCGGAGGCGGAGGTGCGGGCCGCGCTTCGCCGGCACACGGTATCCGGGGAGATCTTCCCCGTGCTCTGTGGCAGCGCGTTTAAGAACAAGGGGATTCAGCTCCTGCTGGACGCCGTAGTCGACTATCTGCCGGCGCCGACGGAGAGACCGCCGGTTACCGGCATCGTGCCGAGTACCGGCGAGTACATAGTGCGCCAGCCGCATGACGACGAGAGTCTTTCGGCGCTGGCATTCAAGGTGGTGACCGACCCCTACGTGGGCCGCCTTACTTACTTCCGCATCTATTCCGGGGTGTTGCAGGCGGGATCTTACGTGCACAACTCGTCGGCCGATGGGCGCGAACGCGTTACCCGTCTGCTGCGTATGCACGCCAACCGGCGCGAGGAGATCGCGATCGCGCGGACCGGCGAGATCGTCGCCGCGGTGGGCCTGAAAAAGACTACCACCGGCGACACGCTGTGCGCTCACGACCGGCCGGTGATTCTGGAGTCGATGGTGTTCCCCGAACCGGTGGTATCGATCGCCATCGAACCCAAGTCGAAGCAGGATTCGGACCGGCTGGGGGTGGCGCTCAGGAAGCTCGCCGATGAGGATCCCACCTTCAAGGTGCGGGTCGATCACGAGACCGGGCAGACCATCATGGCCGGCATGGGCGAGTTGCATCTGGAGGTGTTGACGGCGCGCCTGTTCCGGGAGTTCAACGTCGCGGCCAACGTCGGTATGCCGGAGGTTGCGTATCGCGAGACCATCAGCCGCAACGTCGAGGTCGTGACACGCTTCATTCGTCAGACTGGCGGTCACGGCCAGTACGCGCACGTGGAGATGCGGTTCGAAGCGTTGCCGCCCGGCGCCGGATTTCTGTTCGAGAGCAAGGTGGTCGGCGGCCGCGTGCCAAAGGAGTACATTCCGGCGGTGCAGCGAGGCGTCGAGGAGTCCATGGAGGTGGGCGTTCTCGCCGGCTATCCGATGGTCGACTTCCGCGCCATCCTGCTCGACGGCAGCTATCACGAGGTGGATTCCAGCGAGCAGTCGTTTCGCATCGCCGGCAGCATGGCGTACCGGCAGGGGATCGTGAAAGCGGCGCCGCGGCTGCTGGAGCCGATCATGGAGGTGGAGGTACACTGTCCCGAGGAATTCCTCGGGGACGTGATTTCCAACCTCAGCGCCCGCACCGGCCACGTGCAGGGCATTGAAGACGTATATGGCGGCCGCACGGTGAAGGCGCGGGTACCGTTGCGCAAGATGTTCGGGTATGTTACCGATCTGCGGTCCATGACCCGAGGCCGCGCCACCCATACCATGCAGTTCGGGGCCTATGAAACGGCTCCCAAGGCGGTCCAGACCGAGATCGTCGCCCGGACCTCCGGGCGTCTCGTTACCGCATAAACCATGAAGCAATCAAGGCCAAACGGAAATCAGGAGGACTAGCAGATGGCCAAAGCGAAGTTCGAGCGTACCAAACCACACGTCAACGTCGGCACCATCGGTCACGTGGATCACGGCAAGACCACGCTCACGGCGGCGATCACTCAGTATTGTAGCCTCAAGTACGGGGACAAGCTGATGAAGTACGAGGATATCGACAACGCTCCCGAGGAGAAGGCGCGCGGTATTACCATCAACACGCGCCACGTCGAATATCAGACCGACAACCGGCACTACGCCCACGTCGACTGCCCCGGACATGCCGACTACATCAAGAACATGATAACCGGCGCGGCGCAGATGGACGGCGCGGTCTTGGTGGTTTCGGCCCCGGACTCGGTCATGCCGCAGACCCGCGAGCACATTCTGCTCGCGCGCCAGGTGCAGGTGCCGTCGGTCGTCGTGTACATCAACAAGACCGACCAGGTCGACGACGAGGAACTGCTGGAGTTGGTCGAGGAAGAGGTCAAGGACGCTCTCAACGAGTACGACTTCCCCGGCGACGAGATTCCGATCATCAAGGGCACCGCGCTGCGCGCGCTGGAGAACCCCGGCGATAAAGAGGCGAACGCCACCGTGGTGGAGCTGCTCGAGGCGATGGACTCCTACATCCCGCTGCCCGAGCGCGAGGTGGACCGGCCGTTCCTGATGCCGATCGAGGACGTGTTCTCGATTCTGGGGCGCGGCACGGTGGTCACCGGGCGTATTGATCGCGGGACCATCAAGACCGGCGAGAGCGTCGAGATCGTGGGCATTCGCGACACGCGGACCACCGTGGTCACTGGTGTCGAGATGTTCAACAAGATCCTCGACTCCGGCCAGGCGGGCGACAACATCGGCGCCCTGCTGCGCGGCGTGGAACGCAAGGAGGTGGAGCGCGGTCAGGTGCTCGCCAAGCCAGGCTCGATTACCCCGCACAAGAAGATGAAGGCGACGGTGTATGCGCTGACCCGCGAGGAGGGCGGGCGCCACTCGCCGTTCTTCACCGGCTATCGGCCCCAGTTCTACTTCCGCACCACGGACATCACCGGCACGGTGACGCTTCCGGAGGGGAAGGAGATGGTGATGCCGGGCGACACCACGGACGTTACCATCGAGCTGATCAACACCATTGCGGTAGAGCAGGGAGTCCGTTTCGCGATCCGCGAGGGCGGGCGCACGGTCGGCGCCGGTACCGTAACCGAGATTGTCGAGTAGCGGCCGGAGTCGAGGGCATCGTCATGGCAGTTGACCGTATAAGAGTGCGTCTGCGAGGCTTCGACGTGGAGTTGATAGACCAGAGTTCGAAGGCGATTGTGCAGACGGTGCAGAAAGCCGGATCGCACGTGTCCGGACCGATTCCGTTGCCCACGCGCACCAACCGTTATACCGTGTTGCGTTCGCCTCACGTCAACAAGAAGTCGCGCGAGCAGTTCGAGCTGCGTACCCACAGACGCCTCATCGACATCATCGAGCCGACCTCGGCGGTGATGGATGCGCTGATGAAGTTGGAGTTGCCCGCTGGCGTGGATGTGGAGATCAAGCAATGAAGGCGCTGATCGGTCGCAAGGTGGGAATGACTCAGCTCTTTGCTGAGGATGGTTCATTGCTTCCGGCAACACTGATCGAAGTAGAGCCGAACCTTGTGGTGGGACATCGTACCGCCGAACGCGACGGCTACTCCGCGGTGGTTCTCGGAGCCGGCAAGATGCGCCCAAAGCACGTTACCAAGCCCTATGGCGGGCAGTTCCGGGACGGAGTGGAAGCGGTCCGCCACCTCGTGGAGGTGCGCGGCTTTGCTTCCAGCCCGGAGATCGGAACCACCATCGGCGTCGAGCTGTTTGCGGGCGACACCCTGGTGGATGTACGCGGCACCTCGAAGGGTAAAGGCTTCCAGGGGGTAATGAAGCGCCACGGCTTCAGTGGCGGGAACAAGACGCATGGCTCCAAGTTCCACCGCGCGCCCGGCTCGACCGGTCAGTCCGCGTCCCCGTCCAAGGTGTTTAAGGGGAAGCGCATGCCCGGTCGTATGGGCGGCATCAGTGCCACCGTACACAACCTGCGCCTGTATGGGATCGACCCCGCGCGGCGATTGCTGCTGGTCGGGGGGCCGTGTCCGGGACGCCGCGGCGGTACCGTGCTGGTGACTTCCGCAAAGAAGAACGGTGCGGGGCGCGCGGTGACCCTGGCGGCAGGGGTTGGCAACGAGACCGGGTCATGAAAACGCAGATTGTCAGTTCCGACGGCCAGCCACAGGGGGAATTCGAGCTCGCCGACGATGTTTTCGGCGTGGAGGTGAGCGAGGGCGCCATCTACCACGCCATACGCAACGAACTGGCCAACCGCCGGGTCGGGACAGCGGCTACCAAGAGCCGCAGCCAGGTGCGTGGAACCGGTCGTAAGCCGTGGCGCCAAAAGGGCACCGGGCGGGCCCGCGCCGGAGACGTGAAATCGCCGTTGTGGACCGGCGGCGGTGTCATTTTCGGCCCCAGTCCACGTAGTTACCGCTATCGGATTCCACGCAAGGCCAAGCGCAAGGCGATGTGTTCGATCCTTACCCGGAAGGCTCGCGAGGCACGCATCACGGTGGTGGACGGCGTTACCGTGGAGAACGGCAAGACCAAGGAGTTGGTCCGGCAGCTCGAGCCGATTGCCGGTGGCGTACGCAGCGTGTGGCTGCTGAGCGGTGCCGGCGAGTCGCTGCTCCGGGCAGGCCGCAACATTCCGTGGTTGCGGCTGCGCGCCTACGACACGGTGAGTGCGCACGACCTGTACTACAGCGAGCGGATCCTGATGTCGCCTGAGGTGGCCGACAAACTAGCCGTTCTGCTGCGCGGCGGCGCCCCCGGCGCGGAGCCAGCCCCGGCCGCTGACCAGGACGAGCCGGCCGCGGCAGCCGTGGCAGCCGTGGCTGCGGAGGGGGACACATGAGATCCGATGTCTTGATCGCGCCGGTAGTCACAGAGAAAACCAACGAACAGCGCGGCGCCCGCAAGTACGCCTTCCGGGTGGATGCCCGGGCCAACAAGATGCAGATAGTTGCGGCCGTGCGCGCCGCCTTCGATGTCCACCCGGTGAAGTGCAACGTCATCAACGTAGCGCGCAAGCCGAAGCGTCTGCGCTACCGCGCCGGTCATCGTTCGAGTTGGAAGAAGGCGATCGTCACGCTGCCTCCCGGCGAGAGCATTCAGATTTTCGAGGGAGCATAGTCGTGATTTGGGCAAGCAGAACTCTTGGTAAGGCAGGATTGCCGGGGAATGACCAGTGCCGTTGAAGAAGAGCAAGCCGATCACTCCCGGCAGCCGCTTCGCCACCGGTTCCGACTTCGCCGAACTGCAGGGAGAGGCTGACGTCAAGGCGCTGCTGAGACCGTTGGACAACCGCGCGGGCCGTGGGGCCGGCGGGCGTATCAGCGTGCGCCGGCGCGGCGGCCGGCACAAGCGCCGCTATCGGGTGGTGGACTTCCGGCGCGATAAGCGGGGCATCCCCGGTACCGTAGTGGCAGTGGGCTACGACCCCAATCGTTCCGCCAATCTAGCGCTGGTCTGTTATGCCGACGGTGAAAAGCGTTACATGCTGGCGCCGCGTGGTCTGACCGTGGGTCGCTCCGTGATAAGCGGTCCCAAGGCTGCCGTCGAGGTGGGGAACGCATTGCCTTTGAAGGACATTCCGCTGGGCATGGCGGTCCACAACGTGGAGCTTGCCCTGGGCCGTGGCGGGCAGCTCGCACGCGCCGCCGGGGGGCGCGCCACCCTGGTCGCCAGGGCGGGCGATTACGTTACTTTGCGGCTGCCGTCGGGTGAGGTGCGGATGGTGTTTCACGAGTGTATGGCGTCGATCGGCGAGGTGGGCAATCAGGACCATATGAACGCCTCACTGGGCAAGGCCGGACGCGCGCGCTGGCTCGGACGCCGCCCCAAGGTGCGTGGAGTGGCGATGAATCCTCATGATCACCCGCACGGCGGCGGCGAGGGCAAGAGTTCGGGCGGACGCCATCCGGTGTCGGCTTGGGGGAAACCGACCAAGGGAGCCAAGACACGCCGCCGCCGCAAGGCTTCGGACGCGTTCATAGTAACGCGGCGCAAGAAAAGGAAGTAATCGCGTATGGCACGATCGATCAAGAAGGGGCCGTTCATCGCGCGCAAGCTTTACCAGCGGATCCTGGAGTTCAACCGGACCGGCGAGAAGCGTATGATTCGGACTTATTCGCGTACTTCCACGATCATTCCGGAGATGGTGGGCCTGACGATCTCGGTGTACAATGGCAAGACCTGGATTCCGGTCTACGTTACGGAGAATCTGGTAGGCCACAAGCTGGGCGAGTTTGCGCCGACGCGTGTGTTCCGCGGCCATGCCGGTTCCGACCGCAAGGCGGTACGCCGGTGATCAGCGCCGCCAAGGGGCACACCGCGAGCGCCCGCTACCTTCGCATTTCACCGCGCAAGGTGCGTCCGCTGGCGGACTCGGTGCGCCGCAAGCCCTACGTAGAGGCGTTGGCGCTGCTGGATGCGTTCCCCCACAAAGGGGCGAAGGCGCTGCGCAAGGTAGTCAAGTCGGCGGCTGACAACGCCTTGGTTCAGAACGAGAATCTGGATGAGGAGGCGCTCTACGTCAGCCACGTGGAGATAAACGACGCGCCGCGCATGAAGCGCACCTGGATACGTGGGCGTGGCCGCGCCGACCGCCTGCTGAAGCGCATGTGCCACATCGTGGTGGCGGTCGCGGAAGTGGATGGGGACGAGGAGTGATGAGCGCCGTGACGCTGCTCGATTGCCAGGATAACGGGCTCTTGCCCGTGGCGGCCGGCGCGCGGATCGGAGCTGGTTGGGACCGGGAGCCGAAACTGATGAGGAGATTGCGATGGGCCAGAAGATAAACCCCATCGGCATGCGACTGGGGATCAACCGCACCTGGAAGTCGAAGTGGTACGTTGATCCGCGAGACTATGCCAAGACGCTGCATGAAGATCTGGCGTTGCGCCGGGTAATCGAGCACTCGCCGGATACCCGCGGGGCGGACATCTCCGACGTGGAGATCATTCGTCATCCACAGCGGATCACGATCATCATTCATACCGGGCGGCCAGGCGTAGTAATCGGGGCCAAGGGCGCCAACATCGAGCGTCTCGGCAGCAAGCTGCAGAAGCTGGTCGGCAAGAAGATCCAGATCAAGATCAAGGAGATACACCGCCCCGAGGTGAACGCCCAGCTTGTCGCAATGAACGTGGCGCGCCAGCTACGTACCAAGGCCTCGTTCCGGCGCTCCCTCAACATGGCGGTTCAGAATGCGATGCGCGCCGGAGTCCAAGGCATCAAGATAAGGATTGGCGGCCGGCTCGGCGGCTCCGAGATGTCGCGCAGCGAGCAGCGCAAGGAGGGTCGTATTCCTCTGCACACCTTTCGCGCCGATATCGACTACGGCTTCGCGGTATCATTCACGGCGATGGGTACCATCGGCGTCAAGGTGTGGGTATTCAACGGCGAGCTCTTCGGGAGTGACCCCAAGGAGGATGCCGGACAGTTGTTGCGCCGCCAGCGTGGCCGCGGCGCCCGGTTGTAGAGATTATGCTTAGTCCGAAACGAGAGAAATTCCGTAAGCGACAGCGTGGCAGGATCCGAGGCAATGCCACGCGCACGAACGAGGTGTCGTTCGGCGACTACGGACTGATGGCGCTGGAGCCGAAACTGATCACCAATCGCCAGATCGAGGCTGCCCGTATCGCGATGACGCGTCACATTCGGCGCGGTGGCAAGGTGTGGATCCGTATTTTTCCTGACAAGCCGTACACCAAGAAACCGGCGGAGACCAGGATGGGGAAGGGAAAGGGGGCGCCCGAGTACTGGGTGGCTCCGGTGAAGCCGGGCACGGTGCTGTTCGAGTTGGCGGGAGTGCCGCGGCAGGCGGCCAGCGAAGCCATCGCCCTGGCGGGCAGCAAGCTGCCTGTCAAGACCAAGTTGCTGGTGCGGCGCAACCTGGAAGAGTAGCGGAGCAGATGAAGGAGACGTTCAACGATCTCGCCTATGGCGAGTTGCTGATGCGGCGGGACGAGTTGCGCAAGCAGTATCGTGACGTGCGCTTCAACCTGGTGGTAGGGCATGTGGACAACCCCTTGCAGCTACGCACTCTGAAACGTACGCTGGCCCGTTTGAATACCATCGTGCACGAGTACGATCTGAAGATCCGGCAGCCTCGGACAGCCGCGGCGGCCGGCGGCGACCGGGCCAAGGCCGAGGAGTGACATGGAAAGAGGGTTAGACGTCCCAGAGCAGTCTCAGGGTGATGCCGCCGAAGGCGCGCAGCCCGTTCCGATGGACCCCGGGGTAGTGGATGCTCCAGCCGATGTGGCGGCGGCACCTGACCGGGCAGAGGCGACCGTGCCTCGCCAGGCAGAGGCCAGCGTCGTGGAAGCGGCGGCGGCCGACCAGCCGACGACGGAGACCGTCGCCGAGCCGGACGCCGAGCCGGACGCCGTCACCGTAGATGACGAAAGCGCGACCGAGGCCGTCACCGTGGACGCCTCCGCTCCGGCAGACACCGCTGTTACTGCCGCTCAGGCAGGCGAGGAACCCGTTTCCGTCTACGGGGCGCCGCGCAAACGTATGCTCATGGGCAACGTGGTCAGCGACAAGGGCGACCGCACGATCGTGGTAAGCATTGCCCGCCGCAAGAAGCACCGCCTCTACAAGAAGTACAGCACCTTGACCAAGAAGCTGAAGGCTCATGACCCGGACAACGAGTGTCGGGTCGGCGATCTGGTACGGGTGGTGGAGAGCCGTCCTCTGAGCAGAGAGAAGCGCTGGCGGCTGATCGAAATTGTCAAGCGGGCCGGCTAGAGACGCTGTCGGGACGGACAATCATGATTCAGATGATGAGTTATCTTAATGTTGCGGACAACAGCGGAGCCAAGCGGGTACAGTGCATCAAGATCCTCGGCGGGTCGCGGCGCCGCTCCGCCTCGATCGGCGACACGGTGGTGGTGGCGGTGAAAGTTGCCCTGCCCGGCGGTGCGATCAAGAAGGGCTCCATGAGCCGCGCGGTGGTGGTGCGCACCAGGAAGGAGTTGAAGCGGGGCGACGGTACCTACATCCGTTTCGACGA
>JAKZWC010000171.1:0-5931 GCA_047515735.1 Spirochaetales bacterium
GACGCCGTCACCGCGCTCGGTGCCGACGAGTTGTGCCGGCGCTGGCAGACCGCCCACCGCCGCGGCCGCCTGGACGCGTTCACCTTCTACCTCGATCCGCGGCGATTCCGGGCGGCCGCGGCCGCCCGGCTGCCGCGCGTCATCCCACGGGCGCATTGGGAGGTGCTCGCGGCCGGAGTGGGACAGCGCCTGAAGGCGATCAACCGCTTCCTGCTCGACCTGTACCACGGCGGCCAGGACATCGTGCCCGACGCCGTGGTCTAAACCGCGCAGCACTTCTATCCCGAGGTGCAGGGTTTTCGTCCGCCGCGCCACGCGCGCCTGTCTGACGGCCGCGCGCTACAATGCCACCCACGTGGCGCCGATATCCAGGTGGTCCGCGGCGTCGGTACCGGGCTAGAGACGCTGGAGCGGCACGATCCGCCGCCCGCGACGCCGGCCGAGGTGGGTGCACTGATGCAGCGCATCCTGGGCCTGTTGCACGACCTGCATGCGGTACCGTCCGAGGAAGAGGTCTCCCGGCGCTTCGTCCAGCGGCAGTAGCCGGCAGCCGGCCGCGGGGCGCACGACGGATGGCCCGCACGCTCCAGCGGCCGCGCTACCCCTGGAGGAACAGCCCCGGTACGAACTGATGCGGCAGGGCGGGGTGCACCGGCATCACTCGTACCGTTGCCCGCAGCCTGCCGGTGCCGCGGCAGACCGCCTGGGCGCGGTAGGTGGCCACCTCACCGCTCTGCTCGACCAGCTCCATCGCGGTGGTCTCGCCACCGGCGATGGCATCGTCACCCTCGCCGCCGCCGGCCAGCACGCCGTGATAGAGGGCACCTCCACCGCCGCGGGCTCGAGGCCGCCGAGCCGTACCCAGGCGGTAACCTCGATCCGGTCCCCTACGCGTAACGCCGGCGGGCTGCCGGTGGCGAGCCGCTCCACCGAAATCCCACCCCAGTGCTGCTCCAGTCTGGCCAGGTAGCCCGCCAGCTCGACCGCTCCGCGATAGCCGTCCGCGCGCACGCGTTGCGCCTGGGCCAGCGCCGGCTCGTAGAACATGCGATGATACTCGGCGACCATGCGCTGGGCGCTGAAGCGCTGGCCTACCTCCTTCATCGAGCGCCGCATCTTGGTGATCCAGGACCGCGGCAGGCCGTCGATGCTGCGGTCGTAGAACATGGGGATCACCATCTGCTCCAGCGCGGCGAAGACCGCGTCCACCTCCAGCTTGTCCTGTACTTCTTCATCGTCGCAGGTCGCGGTCGACCCCACCGCCCAGCCGATCTCGGGACGGTACGCCTCGTCCCACCAGCCGTCCAGGGTGGACACCACCAGCGACCCGTTGACCGCCGCCTTCATGCCGCTGGTGCCGCTGGCCTCGTGCGGCCGGCGTGGCGTGTTGAGCCACACGTCGCATCCCGCCACCAGGTAGCGCGCCACGCTGATGTCGTAGTCGTCGAGGAACACCAGCCGGCTGCGCAGGTCGTGGTCGGCGGCGAACTGGATGATGTGACGGATCATCTCCTTGCCCTGGTAGTCGTTGGGGTGGGCTTTGCCGGCGAATATGATCTGCACCGGGCGCTCCTGATCGGTCAGCAGGCGCACCAGCCGCTCGGGCCGGCGGAACAGCAGGCCGGCCCGTTTGTAGCCGGCAAAGCGGCGCGCGAAGCCGATGGTGAGCGCATCGGGACGCAGCGCCACCTTCGCCGCCTGCAGATCCCGATCCGAGGCTGCCTCGTGGTGGAGTTGCGCCACGAGGCGGCGGCGTGCGAACCAGATCATGCGCTCGCGGCGCCGCTCGTGGGTGCGCCACAGCTCCTCGTCGGCGATGCTGTCCACCTGGTCCCAGATCGACACCTCGGGAGCGTGTTTCTCGACCGCGGGGCCCAGGTAACGCACCAGCAGGTCCTGGATGTCGTGCGAGATCCAGCTCCGCGGATGTACCCCGTTGGTGACGTGGCGGATCGGCACCTCGTCGACCGGCACCCCCGGCCACAGGCTGCGCCACATGCGCCGCGAAACCTGGCCGTGCAGGCGGCTGACGCCGTTGCAATGCGCGGCCAGACGCAGGGCCAGGGGGGTGAGACCGAACTCGCCGTGGTGCTCGCCGTGGTGTACGGGACTGCCCAACGCCAGGAACTGATCCTCGCTCAGCCCCAGTTCCGTGCGCATGCTGCGGGCCTGATCGAGCACCAGCGCGGCGTCGAAACTCTCGTTTCCCGCCGGCACCGGGGTATGGGTGGTGAACACGCTGGTACACCACACCGCCAGCCGCGCCTCGGCGAAGCTCATCCCCTGCTCGCTCATCAAGGCCCGCACCCGCTCCAGACCGAGGAACGCCGAGTGTCCCTCGTTTATGTGGGTGACCGCCAGCGGGATCTGCAGCGCCCGCAGCGCGCGGATGCCGCCGATGCCCAGCAGCAGTTCCTGGCGCAGACGGGTGCGGCGGTCGGCGACGTACAACTGGCTGGTGATGTGCCGGGTCGAGGGATCGTTGGCCTTCAGATCGGTGTCCAGCAGGTACAGCGTCACCCTGCCCACCAGCACCCGCCACACCTGGGCGTGCGCCAGTTCCTCGCCCAACTCCACCGCCACCGTCAGCGGCGCGCCGTCGGCCGCGGTGCACAGGGTCAGGGGCAGGTTGTAGAAGTCGTTGGCCGGGTACGACTCCTGCTGCTGTCCGTCCATGCCGACGTGCTGGCGGAAGTAGCCGGTGCGGTACAGCAGTCCCATGCCCACCAGCGGCAGCCCCAGATCGGAGCAACTCTTCAGATGGTCGCCGGAGAGCACCCCGAGGCCGCCGGAGTAGATCGGCAGGGCGACGTCGAGGCCGAACTCCATGGAGAAGTAGGCCACCACCCCGTCGCGCGGGCCGCGGTACCAGGACTCGGCTTCCAGATAGGCGCGGTAGTTGCCGTAGACGCGATCCAGGTGCGCCAGGAACGCCTTGTCCTGCGCCAGTTGCTGCAGCCGCTCCTGCGCTACCGCGCCCAGCAGGAGCACGGGGGTCTGGCGGGTTTCGAACCAGAGGTCGTTGTCGATGCGCATGAACAGACGAATGGCGTCGAAGTTCCAGCTGATCCAGAAGTCGTGGGCCATCTCGGCCAGCGGCGCCAGCCGCGCGGGCAGGTTCGGTTTGACCGTGAATGTGAGTTGGTTGGGCATGGTCGTTGGTCACCCGATGCAGCAGGCTCGGAGTGCGTATTAGTGCCCGGAAAGCCGGCCCGCTGTCTACTGCTGCCGGCGGCGGGCGCTGCGGCCTCAGGGAGTCAGGTCGGCGGCCGGGATCGTCTCCTGCAGGGCGTGCAGCTCTTCCAGGTAGCGTTGCGCGGCGCGGTCCCAGGAAACGATGCTGCGGCGGGCGTTGCTGCGCGCCCGCTGGATCTGGCCGGGGCTGGCGTGGCGGAAGAACCAGGTGCAGCGTTCCATGGCGTCGAGAAACGCGGCGGGACGGTAGTCGCCGAACAGCACGCCGCAGCCGCTTACCGTGGCGCCGCGGAGCTGCAGCGGCGTCACCGTGTCGCGCAGCCCGCCGGTGGCGTGCGCGACCACCAGGCAGCCGCAGCTCATCGCCTCCAGTTGGGAGATGCCGCCCGGCTCGAACTGCGACGGCATCAGGAACGCGTCGGCGGCCAGCAGCGGCAGACTGATCTCCTGGTAGCCGATGCGGGTGGCGACCGTCCCGGGGTAGTGCTCCATCAGGGCCCGCATACCGTCCGCAAGCTGCTCCGCACGCTGATCGTTGGGAGCGATCGGGCCGCCGATGATCGCCTGCACGCCAAGGCTGCGGAAGATCCCTTCCGACGCCTCCAGCAGGATCTGGAACCCCTTCTGATCGCTGACCCGGTGGATCATCACGTAGAGCACCTGGTCGGGGTCCACGACCAGGCCGTACTCGAGTTGCGCCAGCAGCTTGGTGCGCATCCGCACCACTTCGTCGCGGCGTCCCCGGCTGCGGCAGCGGATGGCGCCCGCGCCCGCGGCCAGCAGTTCAGGATAGCGCCGCTCCAGCTTGGCGCGCAGCTCCGGGTCCGCGGCGATGCGCTCGCGCAGCCGGGGGTATTGCTGTTGCTCCAGCCCCGAGCGGCTGAGCCGCTGCTGCACCTCCCGGCGGAACCCCTTGCCGATCCCGTTGTTGATCCCGACCACGTCGTGCAGCAGCGGTTCCAGGCCGTCGCAATGCTGCTCGATCTGCGCGGCGTAGGAGGGGCTCACGGTGATTACGCGGTCGGCAAAGCGGATTCCGGCGGCCATCAGATTGAACAGCCGCGCGTCACGCGGATCGGTGAATTGCGGCGCGTAGCGCCCCGGCAGCTTGAACAGAGCGAACAGATCGACGCCATCCTCGTAGCGGTCGTAACAGTCGAAGTATTGCCAGCCGCCGTTGTGGATGATGTGCACGAAGCTGGTGCGGGCGAAGGCGGCGCCGGCGGCGTAGTAGGGATCCGCGCGCACGATGCCGCTGATCAGAGCGGCCGCGGCGTCGTTGGTCGCCACCGCGAGCGGGTGGAGCTGGAAGCTGGCGATCACCTCGGCCGCGGCACGCGCCAGTGCGATGCGGCGGCGGATCCGCTCATTGGAGCGGTAGCCCCAGTACAGCCCGTCGAACAGCTCGGGGTGGTCGAGCAGGTAGTAGGTCACGCCATCGACCACCCCGCCGTGGACGCCGATCGCGTAGTGCTCGCCGCCGATCTGGAAGTGGACGTTGACCCCGGTGTAGGTCACGCCGCAGCGCTCGATCGCGGCCTCCATCTTGGATACGGCGTGCGCTTCGCCGCTGCGGTACAGGGGGGTGATGACGTACAGCCGCTCACCGAGGCCGGCCAGCTCCCGCGGCAACTCGCAGGTGACGTTGGCCAGGCCTCCGCTCTTGGAAAACGGCTCCGCCTCGGCGGCCACGAACACCACCGGCCGGCTGCGGAGTTGGGCCAGCGCCTGCTCCAGCACCTGGTCGCGCCGCGACCGTCCTCGCTGCACGCCAACGCGCAGGCGGTCCAGCCGGGCGCCGCGCGGCAACGCGCCATCCCGGTGGGCGTGGTACAGCACTCGTTTGAGTCCCAGGGCCACGCCCGCGCTGGCCGCGGCGTCGTAGAGCGGCAGCAACACTTCCTCCAGGAACCGCAGCAGCCCGGCTTCGCCGCCGGACGCGGCCGCCACCAGCTCCGCGTAGGCGAACGAAGCCGCGATCTGTTCGCGCGATCCCGCGGCCAGCAGGCGGTCGAACGAGTCGCGCAGCAGCGGGCCGTAGGCGGCGGCGTCGCCGGCCAGGTCGATGCGCAGCAGCTTGACCCGCTGCCGGTAGCTCACCGACGTGGTAAGCGGAGACACGCGCAGCTCGCGGCCGGTGAAATAACCGTAGCGCTGGGTCACCGGCGAGTAGGTGGGGTCCGCCACCACGTACCGGGCCCGCGGATCGATCGCCTCCGCCGAGCGCAAGTCCACGCTCACCGTGGCGCTGTCCGCGGAGAAACTGCACACCGCCAGCCACAGGCCCTCCGGACCCGGGTTTGATCGCCGCCGCCACTTGGTGATGGCTGGTCGGCACCAGCGCGCCGCTGCCGGGATTGCGGCGGTGGAAGGCGTACACCTCGCGGAAGATCCCCTCCACGCTGCGGTCCGCGGCGCTGTCGAAGCGGTTCCAGTCGACGTAGATGTTGTCCGCGAACACCTTCCACGCTTCCCCTTCCGCGTTCCCCTCGTAGTCCAGCAGCAGGTTGACCAGGAACGAGGTGATGGTAAGCACCGGCCGCAGGTTGTCGCGGCCGAAGGTATTCACCGGCCGCCGCTCGTCGTGGTTGCCGAACATCCCGACCAGCTCGGCACCGGGCGGCAGCGCGCGCCGATAGTGCTGTTGGTACAGATGATAGATCTCGCTCACCGGGGAAATGCCCTGGGCGACCCGCTCGCAGATCTTGAACAGCGCGGAGTTGTAGGGGACGATGC
>JAKZWC010000172.1:0-7198 GCA_047515735.1 Spirochaetales bacterium
TTTGCGCCATAGCTTTGGCGCAGAGCCGGATGTAACGTGTACTTCATGTCCCTTCGAGGCTTACTAGCTGAGAACGGACACCAGTTGGCAGTTCCACCATCAGGTAGGCGCCGTCGCGCGCTACGGGATAGGTCTCCGCCACGTACGGACCCTTGACCATGCCCGCAGCCGGTGCCGCGGGATCGGCCGGCAACTCCGCACCGGCCACCAGCTCCACCTCGTAGCGGCTCACCTTGAGGCGCTCCGGCGAGCACCACGACTGCCCGGTGCGCAGCTGGAACTCCCAGCCGTGCCACGGACAGGCCACCACCTCGCGGCTCTCCCGGTAGCGGTACTCGCCCGGCACGGTCGACTCGAGGACCCCCCAGAGCTGGCCCTCGCACAGGGCGCCGCCCTGGTGCGGGCAGCGGTTGCGCAGCGCGAAGAACTCGCCGCCCACGTTGAACACCCCGATGGAACGCCCGCCCACCGTCACGATCTTGCGTTCGCCCGGAGCGATCTCGCCCGCCGCGGCGACGACGTAGCGTGCGCGGTGCGGGCGGCGCGGCGTGCTCACGGCTCCGGCTACAGCCCGTAGAGGGCGCGCGCGTTGTGGTACCGGATCCCTGCCTTGAGCTCCTCGGAGAGGTTGTGCGGCAGCACCACGTCGGGGTTGTCGCTGTCCCAGTGCGGATAGTCGCTGGCCAGCATCAGGTGATCCGCCAGCGTCCCGAACTGCCCCAGCAGGCGCTGGAAGTCGGCCGCGCGCGGCGGCTCCTCGATCGGCTGGGTGGAGAGATAGAGGTGCTCGGCAATCGTTTCCGACGGCAGCCGCGTGACGTGCGGCACTTCGGCGCGCAGCAGCTTCCAGGCCGCGTCCAGCCGCCACAGCAGCGGCGGCACCCACGCGAACGCGCTCTCGATCGAGATCAGCTTGATGCCGAAGCGATCGAACACCCCCTCCATCACCAGGCTGGTGACGTTGGCCTGCACCGCCTGCGCCGGGCTGATGTGGTCCTCGAGGTAATAGGAGGCATGGCCGGCACCGGTAATCGGCTGGCCGTAGGCGCCGAAGGCGTGGGTGGCTACGTGCAGCCCCTCCTCGGCGCACGCCTCGTAGATCGGCCAGTACCGGCGCCGCCCCATCGGCTCCTGGTGGCGGCCCTGGAACAACACCTGCACGAAGCGGCGGTCGCGGGCACGGCGGCGCACCTCGGCGGCGGCCGCCACCGGGTCCTCGACCGCCAGCATGATCGAGGCGCGCAGCCGCGGGTCCCGGTCCAGCCACTCCGCCACCTGCCAGTCGTTGGTGGCCCGCGCCAAGGCCGTGGCCAGCTCGAGGTCCAGCGCCATGCTGGCGGGCGTCACCGGATTCAGCACCGCGTAGACAACGCGGTAGGGATCGAGGAAGTGGCGGCGGGTGAAGTCCAGCTCCGATCCGGGGCGGCGGCCGGATGGCGGGCGCGCATCCTCGCGCGGCCCCATGAAGCGCGCGTAGTAGCCGCCGTTGGGGGTACGCAGGCCGAAGGTATCCAGGTGCTCGCGCCAGCGCTGCGGCAGGTAGGGGTAGAGATCCTTGAGGGAGTCGATCTCGTTGTGCAGGTCGCAATCGATGATCGCCGGGCGCGCCGGAGCAGCCGTCTCGACAGCGGCGGCGGCCGGCGCATCGATCAGCGGTGCGGTCACGGTCTGGCTCATGATCTCGCCTCCTCGCAGCCGGCGTTTCCGTTACCGCCGGCACGGACTGCGCTACGGACCCATAACCTGCAATGACTGCGCCGGATATGCAATGAACGACCGGGTCACGGAGTGACCGTGCCGTCTCTGCTACAGGCCGAGCAAGCGCTGCGGCACCTGGAACACGGCGATCAGGTAGTAGGCGGCAATCACGATCATCGCCGCACCCGCGATGCGGTTGATCGGTGACTTGTACCGGGTCAGAAAGCCGATTACCGCCCTGCCGAAGGTCGCGCCGGCCACTGCCAGCACCAGCAGCGGCGTGCCGATGCCGAGAGCGAAGATCACCGAGTTGAGCACGTTGAGGCCGAAGTCGCCGACCGAGAACGCCAGCTGCTTGGAGAAGAAGGCGCCGATGAAGCCGGGGTTGCAGGGCAGGATGATGAAGGCGAAGAAGGCGCCGTAGCCGAAGGCGGCCGCCAGCGGACGGCTGGTGCTCGGCGCGCGCACCACCGGAAACAGGCGGCTAAAATCGGCGTTGGCCAGCAGCAGCACGCCGATCACCGCCAGCAGCGCAAAGGCGATCGGCGAGGCGATGCCGGCCACGCCGGTGAGCGACAGCTCCAGCAGGGTGGAGAACACCAGCCCGATCGCCACTATGCAGGCGATCACGCCGGCCACCACCGCCAGACCGAGCAGCAGGGGAGAGCGGCGGTCGCCCTCCTGCCGGCGGTTGGACAGGAAGGCGATGAAGCCGGGATACAGCGGCAGCACGCACACCGCGGTCAGCGGCGTCGCGAGTCCGAGCAGATAGCTGGCGGCGAGGTTGGCGAACAACTCAGGTCGCCGCAGCCGCGCAGGCGGCAACCTGCTGCTGCAGGAAATTCGCCCGCTTCACGCCGCGCCGCAGCATCTTCCGGACGCTCTGGTCCGGGCAGATCAGCACCATCGGGGCGGACGGCGCATTCAGAATGCCGACGCCGAATTCTTCCTTCAGGGCGAGGATCAGCTCGACCGGAGCGACCGCGTAACGCCAGTCGAATCCGTGGCGTTCGAGGTGGGCTGCAACCCTTTCGTCGTCCTCGTTGGGGTCGGTGTTGAGGGCGATCGACACCACCTCGTCGCCCACCTGCTCGTGCAGGGCGCGCACCTGTTTCTGCTGGTTGGTACAGATCGGACACCAGACCGCGAAGCTCTCCAGCAGCACCGGGGTGCCCGCGAACTCGGCGAGGGTGAACGATTCGCCGGTGCGGACATCGGTCAGCTCAAGCGCCAGCCATGCGGCTGCCGGCTCCTCGGTGGCCAGCTCCTCGTCGGCCGCCCACGCGGTCGCGGCCAGGCCCAGCATCAGGAAGATCACAACGGTGGATCGCATGTCGTCCTACCTCCTACCGATCTGACGACTCGCAGAAGCGATAATCTTACGCGGCGATTCGAGCGCCGCGAAACCCGGACGCCTTGCACTATGCTGTTGTTGCCTGCATATTGCATGCATGGCAAGGTCGGTTACCATTCGTGATGTGCCGGACGCTGCCTGCGTCGAGCTTGCTTCCCGCGCCGCGGCGTCCGGGCGGTCGCTGCAGGAGTACCTCAAAATGCAGCTCATCGAGTTGGCCAGCCGACCCGATCCGGAAGCGCTGGTGGCGCGCATCCGGGAACGCAAGCAGCGTACCGGTAGCCGGTTGCCGGCGGAGGCGATTCTGCGTCACCGGGACGCGGACCGGCGATGAGCCTCGTCGCGGACGCCGGGTTCGTCGTGGCGGCCCTGGTGGACGGCGGAACGGACGGCCGGTGGGCCCAGGAGCTGCTGGCTGGGACCGACCTGGCGGCGCCGCACCTGATGCCGGTGGAAGCTGCCAACATCCTGCGGCGCGCAGCCCTCGCCGGGGATATCTCGCACGACGTAGCAGCGATGGCATATGCCGACCTGCTCGCACTGGGAGTCACCCTGTTTCCCTATGCTCCCTTTGCCCAGCGAGTGTGGGAGCTGCGCGGGAACGTGACGGCCTACGCTGCCTGGTACGTAGCTCTGGCGGAGGCTCTGGACTCCGAACTCGCCACCGTCGATTACCGCCTGTCCCGAGCGTCGGGCTGCAGCTGCCCGTTCCGGACCCCGCCCCGGTAGCACGGTGCACGCCGGCGATCAACGGTGCGGTCGCGACTCACAACCGGTACAGGGCGCGCGCATTCTCGCTCCTGATCATGCCCTGCGCTGAGCTCGGGAGGTGCGGCAACAGCGCACTGTCGGGGTCGCCGGCGTGGAGGTGGGGATAGTCGCTGGTGTACAGCAGCATCCGCTCGCCGCCGAGCTGCTCGACCACTTCCAGCAGCTGGCTGGCTGCCGGCGGCGCGTCGAGCGGCTGGATCCCCAGGCGCACGTACTCGCGCACGTATTCCGACGGCGGCCGGCGCACCCACGGCACCAGCCGGCGCAGGTGCTTCCACTCCTTGTCCATGCGCCACAGGTGGGCCGGCAGCCAGGTGAAGCCCGACTCCAGGAACGCCACCCGCAGCCGCGGGAAGACATCGAACACGCCCTCGACGATCAGACTGGAGAGCTGGGTGGCGAACACCTGGGCCATGGCCGCGTACTCCTCGATGAAGTAGGAGGGCCAGCCGGTAGGCGTCGGCGGCATCACCGGGGCGCCGCCGAAGTGGACCCCGGCCACCAGCTCGCGGCGTTCGATGCACTCCCACAGCGGGTGGAACAGCCGGCTCCCCAGCGGATGCTCGGTGCGCGCGGGAATCAGTACCTGGACGAATTCGGGCCGTTCGGCCACGCGCTCGATCTCGGCGGCGGCCAGCGCGGGAATCTGGATCGGCACCACGATCGAACCGCGCAGGCGCGGTTCCGGCTGCAGCCATTCGTGGGTCAGCCAGTCGTTGCAGGCCCGGGCCAGCGCCGCCGCCACGTCGGGGTTGTGCACGCTGTCCACCGAGTACAGGCAACTGGCGACGGCCATCTCCACCGCCGCCGTGTCGAACAGGTCGGCGCGCAGGCGCGGCAGGCTGCAGCCGGCCTCCCCGTCACCGCCGATCGGCGCTCCCTTGGGGTAGTAATGCTGCTGCGGCCCCTTGTCGAGCGTCTGGGTGAAGTGCTCGACCCAATGCGCGGAGAGGTAGGGGAACAGCTCCTCGATGCGCGGGGTACGGATGTGTACGTCGGCGTCGATGAGAGAGCCCACGGCGACGTCAGTCCCCGGCCGCGGCGGCGCCGAGCGCGTTGCGCAGCGGCTCGATGACCGGCGCCTGCGTCGCCTCCGGCAACTGCACGGGGCGCCGCTGCAGGGCGCTGCGGTAGGCCGCCAGCAGCACCGCGTACTGTTCGGCCGCCCGCTCCAGGGCCAGCGGGTGCCGGTAGTCCGGGTGCTCGATCCAGTCCAGCACCGAGCCGACCAGGGCCGCCTGCGCCGGCCCGTCCTGCTCCCAGTAGTCGTGGCGCCCGCGCTGCAGCCGGCCGTCGCACAGCGTCTCCCAGGACCACATGCTCCAGATCGCGTGGCCGCGCTCGCCGTGGACGGCGATGCGCTTGTGCGCCCACATCTGGTCGCGGGCGGCGGGC
The DNA here is from genome assembly GCA_047515735.1 of Spirochaetales bacterium. Classification (GTDB taxonomy): domain Bacteria; phylum Spirochaetota; class Spirochaetia; order SZUA-6; family Bin103; genus Bin103. The sequence goes on from JAKZWC010000172.1 coordinate 5,219, forward strand.
GGCGCGTCCGCCTGGCGCGGGGCGCCGCTGCCGCAGCGCAGCACGGCACGCAGGCCGCCGCTGAAGTCGATCGCCGCCAGCAGGTCGTCGGGGGCGTAGTGGGCCCGCGGCGTCGGCTGCAGGCCGTCCGTGCCGGCGGCCTGGGCAAACACTGCCGTGGGACGCGCCGGGCCGGCGAAGGCGAACACCGCCTGCAGGCTGTGGGTTCCCTGGTAGGCACCGTTCATGCCGCTGCCGGCGTCGATGAAGCGCACCTCGCCCAGAGCGCCGTCGGCGACCAGGCGCTGCAGGCGGCGGCGCGGCGCGTGGTAGTGAAGCTGGTGGTTGACCGCCACCTTCAGCGCGGTGGTACGAGCAAAGTCGGCCAGCGCGGCGCAATCGGGTCCGTCGACGGCGATCGGCTTCTCCACGATCGCCGCCGGCACCCCGGCCGCGGCAACCTGTTCCAGCACTTCCAGCCGCACGCTCGGAGGGGTGTTGACGTGCACCAGGTGGGGCCGTTCGCGCTCCAGCATCTCGCGGTAGTCGTCGTAGCGGGCGGCGACCCCGTAGTCGGCGGCCAGCTTGTCGCGCGGTCCGGCGGTGCGCGCCGATACCGCCACCAGCCGGGCGCGCGCCTGGTAGCGGTAGGCCAGCGCGTGTCCGCGTGCGCGGCCGCCGCTGGCGCCGATGATCACGCTACGATAGTCGCCGCTCACGACTGTTACTGTAGCACGCCGTTGGGCGCGGCCGCGCCCTCGGCGGTCCTGCGGCGCGGTGAGTTGCACGCGCTTGCGCAGGCGGCTTGCCAAGTCCTGCATAAACGGGATCGCAGTATCGCTTGTGCGGTCCCCGATCAACCACGCGGGAATCAGCTTAGGGTCGGCACAGATAGCCGTCCAAGTCCATATCTATACTAGCTCTTTGTGGGGAAATTAGCGAAAACTGGAGAGATTATCCGCATGGTATACTGACAAACAGGCTTGCGAAAGTCTGAATGGCAACAGGGAACTTGTTGATGGCCTGTTTCGTACATTGATTACGTACATAACCATGATTTAATGCCCGGTATGTCTGACGCCAAGCTGACTGGCTTCGGTCTGCGCCCCGACCACCGACGAGGAGATCGGCACAAGATCGCGCTATGCAGTGAAATAATGCGTAATAAGTGGTGCTGACCGCCCGTCGTAGATTCGTCTCGCGTGGACGCCCGCGACTCGTCGCTATAAGGTCGCGTGCCAAATCTATAAGATCAGTCGACTTCAATCCGCACTTCTGGATTTCGAGTGCGCCACGTACGGAACATATTATTCCATTCATTCTTCTCGATGAATGAAGGAATAGGAAACTCGTTTACGCCGATATCACACAGCTTGGGGCGAATGCGCCGGATCAGACCCGATGTCCATTCTGGATCAAGATCGGCCTGATCGCCATCGAAAATTATCAGTATTCGGACATATTCGCGTCCGTCATCGTCCCCAAACTCGTCTGATTCCTGATGCACAACGATCGGGCCGAACGTCGGTTTATTGTGAAAATGCTGATCAAGGTCAGTCTTGACGATATTACGCACCTGAAATTCATCTGTGGCGGTCATCTCGTATTCCCTCCCCTACTATAGTGGTGGAATCAATACGGCAACTATCGACTCTTTTGGGTAAGTGAATTTATACCTTGTAAGAATGAGCTCGCGGTCCATCACCGCTCGCCCAGCGCTTGGCAGCAGCTTGCCGGGCTACCTCACGTGGGCGTTCTGCCGTCTGGCTAGCAGCCCGCGCTTTGGCGCTCTTGGCGCGTCCCTCAGGTTGAGCGGCTCGCCTCCGGCGCTCGGCGAGCACCTGCTCCTTATCGTCCGGCACCTCGCCCATGGCCATTGTCGACCACAGTTTGGCGAGCTGTGCCGGGGCCCTCGGTCTACTCGACAGTGCCATGGTTCTCCTCCCGTGCGAGCGCGTGTTACGTGGTGGGGGCGCCATCGCACTCGATATAGTTTACCTA
>JAKZWC010000173.1:0-2749 GCA_047515735.1 Spirochaetales bacterium
CGGCCAGCCAGGCGATGAGGCTTTGCCCCCCCACCTACGCCTGTCGCCCACTTGGCGTCCTGCACTGCCCCTTCGACCGGCGGCTGCCTGCTTGGCCACCAACCAGCACGTCGACGTGGTGCGCACCAACCCCGAGATCAACCTGACGCAGTACGCGCGCCAGGGCACCATCGTGCCGATCGACGAGTACGCCGCGCAGAGCGGGCTCGACAAGGAGAACTACTATGCCGCGGCCATCGACATGCTGACGGTCGACGGTAAGCTCTACGGACTGCCGTACACCGCACTGCCGCGCCCGGTGCTGTGGTACAACGACAAGTTCTTTGCGGAATCCGGCATGGCGGCGCCTTCCGCCGACTGGACCACCGACGATTGGGCGTCCGCCGCGCGCAGCCTGCGGGTCGACAGCGATGGCGACGGCAACCCGGAGGTGTTCGGCACCGGCTACACGATGAGCGACGTCGAGGTGGAGATGATACTCAACGGCTTCGGTGGCGGGTTTCTCAATCGCGAGGGCACCGAGTCGCTGGCTGGAAGACCCGAGTCGCTGGCCGGCGCGCAGTTCATCTACGACCTGATCTACAAGGACAACTCGGCGCCGACCGGAAACCAGATGGAGGGCAGCCTGCACGAGATGTTCGGCTCCGGCCGCATCGCCATGAACGTCGGCAACTACTGGAATCGCAACTTCTACAAGGCACAGATGGGGCCCGACGACACCTTCAAGATGGCGCCGCTGCCGGCCGGGCCGAAGGGCAGGTTCCAGCAGTATGTGGCCGGCTGTCTTAGCATCCTCAAGAGCAGCCGCAGTCCGCAGGCCGCATTCGAGTGGCTCAAGTTCTTCACGTCGGCAGAGATCAATCGCGAATACGTGGAGATGGGCTTCAACATCGGCACGCGGCCGGCGGTGAATCAGGATCCGCAGTTCGCCGACGATCCGTTCGTGCAACAGTTCCTGCCGATCTACGAGGTGCGGCCCTACAACCTCCCGGTCTGGCCTGAGAACCTGCGCCGCCCGCAGTACGTCGAGCTGGTGCGCAACGCCATCGAGCGTATGTACGTGCTCGGCGAGCAGCCGGCGGAGGTATTGCCCGAGCTGCATCGCGACATCACCCGCCTGCTCCGGCAGCGCAGCCTGTAGCCGCATTCGGTGTGGGGTGAACGCGCTCCGGCGCGCGCCGCCCCACACCGTGCCCTGCCGCCGCCGATGCCGGTCATGCTGCGGCGCCTGCTGCTGCGCGAGAATGTACAGGGGTACCTGTTCATCTCACCGTGGCTGATCGGCGTCCTGGTGTTCTTTATCGGGCCGATGGTCGCGTCGCTGGTGCTGAGTCTCACCGACTACAGCATCATCGCGCCGGGGCTGAACTTCCTCGGAGTCGAGAACTACCGCGAGATAGCGTTCGACCCGCTGTTCTGGAAGAGCCTGAGAGTCACCGCCTACTACCTGGCGCTCGACGTGCCGCTCGGCCAGCTCGGCTCGCTGGCGCTGGCGCTGTTGCTCCACCGCCAGATCCGCTTCAAGTCGTTCTTTCGCACGGTCCTGTACCTGCCGTCGGTAACCCCCATCGTGGCTGCCGCCTCGATCTGGCTCTGGTTCCTGCAGCCGCGCTTCGGCCTGATGAACGGCATGCTCGGCGTGTTCGGCATCGACGGACCTGCCTGGCTGGCGAGCCGCGCCTGGGCGGTGCCGGGGCTGGCGTTCGTCACGCTCTGGGGTATCGGCGGCGCGCGCATGATCATCTACCTGGCGGGGCTGCAAGGAGTGCCGGAGGAGTTGCGCGAAGCGGCGCGCATCGACGGCGCAGGCATCTGGCGGGTGTTCACCGCGGTCACGTTGCCATTTCTCACACCGACCATCTTCTTCAACGTGATCATCGACATCATCGGCAGCTTCCAGCAGTTCTCGGTGGCCTACATCGCGACCGACGGCGGACCCGACAACTCGACCCTGTTCTACGTGCTGTATCTGTACCGCAACGCGTTCAACTACTTTCGCATGGGTTATGCCAGCTCGCTGGCCTGGATCATGCTCCTGCTGCTGCTGGCGTTCACGCTGATCCAGTTCCGCGGCGCCCGGCGCTGGGTTTACTATGGCGGTGCCTGAGTCGCTGGCGGCCGCGCGCGGCACTTACCGGCCCGGCGGGCGGTTGGCGCACGATGCCGGGCTGGCGTTCACCTACGTGAGCCTGCTGGCCGCCTCCGTGGTGCTGTTTCTGCCCATGCTGTGGGCGATCACCGGCTCGTTGAAGTCGTCCGGCGTCCTGTACAGCTACCCGCCGCAGCTCTTTCCGCGCGAGTGGCAGTGGGTGAACTACCTGGAAGTGTTCCGCATCGTCCCCTTCCTGCGGTTCGCCCGCAACTCCGTCATCATCACCGTGACGGCGCTCACCGGCCAGGTGCTGATCAGCGCCCTGGTTGCCTACGGCTTCGCCCGCTTCCGGTTCAAGGGCCGCAACCCGCTGTTCGTGCTGCTGTTGAGCACGATGATGCTGCCGCCGCAGGTTATCCTCATACCGCAGTACTTGCTGTATGCGCAGCTCCGCTGGATCGATACCTACCTGCCGCTGATCGTCCCGTTCTGGTTCGGACACGCCTTCAGCGTGTTCCTGCTGCGCCAGTTCCTCATGACCGTGCCGCGCGACTTCGACGATGCCGCGCGCATCGACGGCGCCAATCCCTGGATCGTGTTCTGGCGCATTCTGATGCCGCTGATACAGCCGGCGCTGATCGCCGTCGGCATTCTCGG
>JAKZWC010000174.1:0-9407 GCA_047515735.1 Spirochaetales bacterium
TCCCGGCTACCGCGCGTTCATCCTGGGGCAGCTCGGGGAGCTGCAGCAGCGCTACGCGCCCGACGGCTTCTGGATGGACATCTTCTACTTCCAGCCGCAGGGCTGCTTCTGCCATCACTGTCGCACGCAGTACGCGGCGGCGCACGACGGCAGCGACCTGGAAGCGATGCACGGCAGCGCCGAGGTGGCGCTGTGGCAGCGTGATTCGTTTCGGACGCTGCTCACCGAGGTGAAGCGCATTGCCACCCGCGACGGGACCGAACGGGTGGTGGTGTTCAACCAGGCGGGAGTGCTGCCGCGGCCTGGCTACGGCGCCGTCGACGCGCTCTGCAACACGCTGTCGACGGAAGCCCACTCACCCGCTGAAAAGAGTTTCTCGGCACGGGTGCTGGCACACAAGGACCAGCCGTACGAGCTCTACAGCCCGGTGTCGGATACGGTGAACAGCTGGACCGTCAGACCCACCAGCCTGATCACCCTGGAGGCGTCGATCGTGGCCGCGCACGGCGGCACGCTGCTGGGCGGCTTCGACGTCACGCCGAGCGGCTGCTTCTCCGGCTACCAGATGGAGCAGTTGGGCCGGGTGGCGGCTCACCTGCGCACCCGGCAGGAGTACCTGGTGGACACCCGGCCGGAATACGATGTCGGCCTGTTCGGGGAGCGCACCGGCAACTGGTCGCTGACCCTGCTGCGCTACCAGGTGCCGTACGGGGTGCTGCTGGCCGACGTCGAGTCGCTGGCCGGATTTCGCAGCGTCGTCATCGAAGATGGCTACCCGTTGGATGAACGGCTGCTCGGTCTGCTGGAGCGATACGTCGAGGACGGCGGCAATCTGCTCGTCGAACGCTCACCAGCGCTGGCGGGTGCGAGCAAGGCAGCGCGTTTGGAGCGATTGCTGGGAGTGGAGCGGCGCGGGGAGACCGGATTCGATGCCAACTATCTCGCGCGCATCGACCAGTCGATCGCGGCCAACCTGGGAGTGGATCCGGTGCGCGCCGATGGCCGGGCGTGGAACCTGGAACCGACCACCGCGCGGGCCCTGGCCTGTTACCAGTATCCGATCGCTCAGGTATCGCAGGAACGCTGGCTGTGGCACGGCCCCAATCCGCCGCGGGCGGAAGCCTCCGATGACCCCGCGGTTACCGTGAACCGGTACGGCGCCGGCACGGTGATCTACCTTGGCTGCTCCGTGGGCAGCGGCGCGCACCTGCATCGCCGGGAGCTGGTGCAGCTCAGCCGCAACCTGCTGGCTCACCTGGAGCCGGAGCCGCTGGTGCGTTCGGAGACCCCGCCGGAGGTCGAAGTGGTGGTCAACCGCCAGGGAGAGCGGCACGTGGTGCATCTGCTCAACCACTACGGCGACATGACCCAGATGTTCGATCGGCGCTACGACGTGCCGCGGCTGGCGCGCGTGACGGTGTGGCTCAACGAGCGGCGGATCGGGCCGGTGTCGAGGATCGTCAGGGTTCCCCAGGACCGCGAACTGGCGATCGAGCGGGACGCTAACTGGGTGCGCCTGGTGGCCGACGAGTTGGCGATTCAAGAGATATTCGTCATCGAGCATTAACGAACCGGGGGACGAGGTGGACATATCGGGCAGGGTAGCGATCGTGACGGGGGCCGCGTCCGGCATCGGCCGGGCGACCGCCGAGGTGCTGGCGGAAGCCGGTGCCGCGGGCGTGGTAGTGGCGGACGTCGACGCGGCCGGCGGCGAGCAGACCGTCTCCATGGTGCAGTCTCGGACCCAGGCGCAGGGCCTGTTCGTGGCTACCGACGTGGCCCGCGAGGAGCAGGTGGAGGCACTGGTCGCCGCCACGGTGGAGCGGTTCGGCAAGGTGGACGTCCTGGTGAACAACGCCGGCATCTGTCCCACCACGCCGTGGGAAGAAACCACCCTGGAGGGTTGGAATCAGGTGCTGGCGGTCAACCTCACCGGTGCCTACCTGTGCACCAGGGCGGTGCTGCCGCACATGCGAGCGCGCAAGTTCGGCCGCATCGTGTACATCTCCTCCGCCGGTGCGGTGCTGGGCAGCGTCACGGCGCAGGCCGGCTACGGCGCCAGCAAGGCGGGGATGATCGCCCTGATGAAGTACGTGGCGCGCAACTTCGCCGCCGACGGCATCCTCGCCAACGCCATCGCGCCGGGCAGCATCGACACGCCGATCACCGACAGCTTCGGCCCGGAGGTGAAGCGCGACTTCGCCAAGATCTCGTTCCTCGACCGCCAGGGCACCCCGCGCGAGCTGGCGGACGCGGTGCTGTACTTGGCGTCCGACCGTTCCACTTACGTCACCGGCGCCACGTTCCACGTCAATGGCGGATTCGTATTAGTATGAGTGCCATGAATCAGCATCCCGAATGGGTCATCGATCAGCGCGAGCAGCCGATCTGGCAGGCTCCCAACCTGTCGCGCAGGGTAAGCCTGCTGGTGAGCAAGCAGCAGTGCGGATCGGAGCATCTCTCCGCCGGCCTGTTCTGGCTGGCGCCGGGGCACGAGACCGTGGCAGACATCCATCCCGACGCGGAGGAGATCTACTATGTGGTCAGCGGCTCGGGCCGGCTGGTGATGGACGGCGAGGAGTTCCGGGTGGCGCAGGGGATGACGGTGTACATCCCGGCCGGCGTCACCCATCAGTCGTTCAACGACGGAGACGAGGAGCTGTGCTACTTCTACGCCTTCGGTCCGCCGCCGTCGGGGGACACGAAACAGGAGGCGGAAGGATGGCAACGGACCCAGTAGCCGGCCTTGACCGGGCCGCCGTCCGCGCCTGCCTGGAGGAATTCAGAAGTGGCGAGCTTTCCGAGGCGAAGCTCAGGAACACGCTGGAGCAACTGACGCAGGACGGTTCGCGGCGCCAGGATCTATTGTATCTGCAGACTCAGGGCTCCTCGCTGGCGGCCGCGGTGCACGGGATGGCGCTGGTGCAGGACGGCGAGATCCGGGAAGGTCCCGCCAATGTGGAGGAATGGCCCTATCGGTCGCCGCTGGAGGCGATTCGCGACGGCTGGCGGGTGATCCAGTTCCCCAACATGGCCTTGATGCTGGATGAGTCGCGCACCTACGGCCTGGGCTGCGAGTTCATCCTGGAGAGATGGGGGTGACTGCGCAATGAGCGCAACGAGAATGCCCGATGTCGCACCGACCTTGAACGACACCCAGGTGCTGGAGTTCTGCAAGCAGGGCTACCTGATGCTGGAAGGGGTGGTGCCGGATTCGATCAACCGGCGGGTGTCGGAGTACCTCGCCGCCCACCCCTACCCGAACGATGACGGCGGTGCGTTCGAGGATGACGGACTGCTGCAGCAGCCGTGGTTCGTGGAGGGGGTGCTGCTCAACCCGCAGGCCGCCGGCGCGGTACGCTCGCTACTGGGGAAGAACCCGACGCTGCCCACCTGGATGTTCAACCACCAGGCCAGGTCGCCGCATCCGGCGCAGGGCTGGCACCGCGACGGCTGCTCGCGCTACGGCCACGCGCTGAATCACCTGCAGGTGTTCTACTATCCCGAGGACACGCCGCTGGAGCTGGGACCCACCGAGGTGCTGCCGGGTTCCCACTTTCTGTTCAACCTGGTCAAGTTCATGGGCCACTACCGCAGCATCAGCTGGGCGGTGCACACGGCCGCGCCGGCGGGGTCGATCTTCATCACCGTGTACTCGATCTGGCACCGGCGGCCGCCATCCACCGCGCCGGGAATCAGGAACATGCTCAAGTACCTGTACTGGCGCATGGCGCCGCCCGAACGCGACTGGATCATCGAACCCGATTTCAATTTCGACGATCTGAACGATCTGGAGAACACCCACTACCGCGGGCAGCGGTCGCCGGTGCCGGAGCAATTCCGCGACTGGCACGACATCGCCGAGATGTTCTACTGGCTGTGCGGCAAGTCGCACCAGTTCGGGGAGTTCCTGGGCACCGACGGATGGCCGATGGGGCATCCGCCGCGGCAGCGCCCGCGCGACTTCCACACCTACCCGGAGAAGCTGGCGCTGGAGGGGGCGCGGCGCTGATTGCCCGGAGTCCACGCCGGTGAGTGACCGGCGGCGCAGCGTGCTGTTCGTCATCGCCGACGACTGGAGCCGGCTGGCGCGCTGCTATGGCAACCAGGTGATCAGGACGCCGCACATCGACGCGCTCGCGGAGCGCGGGACGGTGTTCGACTACGCATTCTGCACCAGCCCGTCGTGCGCGGTGAGCCGCGCCTGCATCCTGACCGGCCAGCACAGCCACACCCACGGCCAGTACGGGCATTGCCACGGCATCCACGGGTTTCGCACCCATGAGTACATGCAGTCGACGCCCGCGGTCCTGCAGGCGCATGGGTACGCGACCGGCTGCATCGGCAAGAAGCACGTGGAGCCGGCGAGCGTGTATCCGTTCGCCTACGAGCCGGGTGTCGATGCCCGCAGTCCGGACGGGATGGCGAGCAAGGTGACGGAATTCCTGAGCGAGCACGCGGAGCAGCCGTTCTATCTGCACATCGGCTCGGAGTACCCGCACCGCGCCGGCCGCGGCTTCGGCAACGAGCGGATGCACGCCGGCATCACGCCCACGCCCTACGACCCTGAGGAAGTGATCGTTCCGGGGTTCCTGCCCGATGTGCCGCGGGTGCGGCGCGACCTGGCGGAGTACTACGAGAGCGTATCGCGCTACGATCAGGTGGTGGGCGCGGTGGTGGCGGCGCTGGAGGCATCCGGCCGCGCCGAGGAGACCCTGATCTTCGTCACCACCGACCACGCCATGCCGTTCCCCGGCGCCAAGGCCTCCAGCTTCGACAGCGGCCATCGCTGCCCGCTGATCATCTGTCATCCGGAGCAGCGCCGGCGCGGCATCCACAGCCAGGCGCTGATGAACTGGGTCGATTTCTGCCCGACCATCCTGGAGTGGTGCGGGGTGGAGCCGCCGCGGGGCAACGTCGCGCTGCCGGGCCGTTCGCTGCTGCCGATCCTGGAGGATGACGCGCCCCGTCCCGGCGGCGGGGCGTGGGAAGAGACGTTCTTCTCGCATTGCTTCCACGAGGTGACCAACTACTACCCCTACCGGGCGCTGCGCGGGCGCCGCTACAAGTACGTGCGCAATCTGGCGCATCAGCTCGAGACTCCGCTGCCGAGCGACCTGTTCCGGTCGCTCAGCTGGAGCGCGGTGCGCGAGGAGGACCTAGAGATGCTGGGCCGGCGGCCGCGCGCCGGCTTTCTGCGGCAGGACCGTGAGGCGCTGTTCGACATGGACAGCGACCCCGACGAGACCCGCAACCTGATCGCCGAGCCGGCGCTCGCGGAGGCGGCCGCCGAGATGCGCGCCAAAGTAGTCGCGTTTCGGCAGGCGACCAGGGACCCGTGGCTGGAGGTCTCGTTTCAGGAGGGCGAGCTGGACGCATACCGGGACTCGTAGCGCTGGTGTCCACGTGGCGCCACTCGCGCTACACTCCCGGCGCTGGAGGCATTGGTGGCGAAGACCCGGGTACTGGTTACTGGACTGAGCGGGGTGGTGGGGCAGGCGATGCAGCGCCAGCTCGCGGAGCGCTATGAGCTCTCGGCGCTGTCGCGCTACGGCACGCCGGGGCTCGACGCGGAGCACGACTTCCGCGGCAACATCACCGACATCGACACATTGCTGCCGGCGTTCAAGGACCAGGACGTGGTGGTGCACCTGGCCGCCGACCGCAGCATGAAGGCGCCCTTCGAATCCACCGTCAGCTACAACGTTCAGGGCCTCTACAACGTATACCAGGCGGCACTGCGCTGCGGGGTGCGGCGCATCGTGTTCGGCAGCTCGCAGCATACGGTGGGCGGCTTCTACCGCGATCCGCCCTACTGCGACATCTTCGCGGGCGAGTTCGAGCGCGTGCAGCGTCCCTACCCGTTGCTGGACGAGACCGCGCCGATCCGCCCTTCCGGTTACTACGGCATGTCCAAGGCCTACGGCGAGGCGATGGGCCACTACTACTACGACACCCGCGGGCTCTCCACCATCGCCATCCGGATCGGCTTTACGCTGTCCAACGACGTGCCCACCTTCGACGGCTCCGCTCTCTCGCTGTGGCTGAGCCACCGCGACACCGCCCAGATCCACATCCGCGCCATCGACGCTCCCGCGGAGGTCGGCTACACGGTGGTGTTCGCCACCTCGGACAACTACTGGAAGATCTTCTCGCTGGACAAGGCGCGCGCGGTGCTCGGCTACCAGCCGCAGGACGACGCGGGTCCGGTCCTGGACCTGAACTCAAAGCAGCTAGAGCGCGACTACACCGAGTTCAAGGCGCACTCGGAGTAGGCAACCACGGAGGCGGCGGGCGCCGGCCCGGTCGATCCCCGCTCTAGTTCTTCACAGCGCCCGCGGCTATGCCTATCCTTTTACAGCACCGGCGGTCACCCCTTTGATGATGTATCTCTGCAGGAATATATAAACAAGGACCACCGGCACTACGATGTACACTAGGTCAGTGGCTATGAGGGTCCATTGGTTACCATATTGCTTGGTGAACGAGTGGATTCCCAATGGGAGCGTGCGGATTTTCTCGGTCGTCAGGAAGATGAACGGGAGGAAGAAATCGTTCCAGACCGAGAGCCCACTGATTATCACATTCGTGGCGACTACCGCGCCCAGCAGAGGCATAATCACGGCCGCCAGCGTTCTTGCGTGTGACGCGCCATCCAGGAACGCAGACTCCGAGAGCTCGATCGGTATCGTTTGCATGAATCGGGTGAACAGCAGGATCGATAGCGGCAAGCCGCCAGCAATGTAGATGATGACAAGACCCAAGCGCGTATTCACAAGCCCCAGCGGGCGAAATTGCATGAACAGCGGTAGGATCAGGAGTTGGGGCGAAAAGGTGATGGGGAGGAGAAACAGCAGCATGAAGAAGCTTGATCGCCGGAACCGCATCTTGCACAGCGCGTAGCTGGCGAGGACGGCGACCACGATTTGGCCCACAACAGATGTGATGGTGATCACTGCGCTGTTCATGAACGAGCTTGGTATTCTCGCCACCTCCCAGACATGTCCGTAGTTCGCGATCTCGAGGGAGCTGGGCAGGCCGGTTGGATCCTCTGCGTAAGCGGATTCTGTCTTCAGCGAGGTGAAAAGCAGAGACGATAGCGGGTAGAGCACAAATACTGTGCCCAAGACGAGCGCTATCCGCGAAAGCAACGCCGGAATGTCGACGCGATGCCCGACCACAATAGCTCCTAGGTCAGCCGTCTCTCGACGCCCGATAGCGATCGAAGTTGTACCGCTGCCACGACGAATGTCATTGTGAATACCACGAGCGACATGGCGGCCCCATACCCGAACTTGCTCAACGCGAAGGAGTTTCGAACGACTGACATCATGAGGGTCTGGCTCGAGTAGCCCGGACCACCGCCAGTCAGCGCAAACGGCAGATCAAACACCTTAATCGCCCCGACTGTGGTCATGATGACGTTCACGGTGAAGGCGCCGGCAAGGTGAGGCAGGGTGATCGACCAAAAAACGCGCATCCGGCCGGCACCGTCGATTGCTGCAGATTCGTACAAGTGGCGGGGGACGGATTGCAGGCCGGCAAGATACACAACCATGTTCCACCCCGACCACTGCCAGATATTGACCAGGATAACCGTCATCAGGGCGAGCTTTGGATCGGCGATCCACCTCACTGGAGTTGCCCCGCTTTCGTGGACACATTGAGAGTGACGCGGAAGGAGGAGGCAACGATGCCGAGGACACATCGACCGTACGCGGCTGAGTTTCGCCAGCAGCTGGTGGAGCTGGTCGGGTCCGGGCGCACGCCGGAGGAGTTGGCGCAGGAGTTCGAGCCGTGTGCCGGCGCCATCCGTAACTGGGTGGCGCAGCAAGAGCGAGACGCTGGACGGCGCGAGGACGGGATGAGCAGCGATGAACGCCAAGAGTTAAGCCGCCTGCGACGGGAGAACAAGCAGCTGCGGATCGAGCGCGACATGCTAAAAAAAAGCAGCGGCCTGGTTCGCACGGGAGAGCGACTCGATCCCGCAGCGGGGTTCAAGTTCGTGAAGGCCAACCAGGCCGTGTGGCCGGTGCGCACGATATGCCGAGTGCTGGGTCTCTCCGTCAGCGGCTACTACGCGTGGGTGCGCCGCAAACCGTCACCGCGAGAGCGGCGGGATGGACAGTTGCGGGAGCGGATCAGGGCGATCTGGAGTGGCCACCGCGAGGGGTACGGGCGCCCACGCATCCACGCCGAGTTGCGGGCGCAGGGGGAACGAGTCGGGAGCAAGCGGGTGGCGCGGTTGATGAAGCAGGCCGGCATCGCAGGGGCCAGTCGGCGACGCTCGGCCAAGACCACGCGGCGTGACGCGGCGCCGCGCCCGGCGCCGGACTTGGTGGATCGGGACTTCAGCGCGGTTGGGGGTGATCGCTTAGGGGTGGCGGACATCACCTAGGTGCCGACCGGGGAGGGGTTTCTGTACCTGGCGGTGGTGCTGGACGCGTGGAGCCGACGGGTGGTGGGTTGGTCGATGGCCAGCCATCTGCGCACCGAACTGGTGCTGGATGCGCTGAACATGGCGCTCTGGCAGCGGCGGCCCGAGCAGGTGATCCATCACAGCGATCAAGGATCGCAGTATACGTCGATCGCGTTCGGGCTGCGCTGTAAAGAGGGCGGGGTACGACCGTCGATGGGCTCGGTGGGAGATGCGTATGACAACGCGCTGTGCGAAAGTTTCTTCGCGACCCTGGAGTGCGAGTTGCTGGAGCGGAGCAGATTCCGTAACCGGGACGAGGCGCGGCTCGCGGTATTCGAGTTCGTCGAGGGGTTCTACAACCGGCGGCGGCGGCACTCGGCGCTAGGCTACCGGTCGCCGGTCGAGTTCGAGGCCGCTCGGACCGGAGCGGCAGCATGAGTGCCGCCGCGGCGCCAACCCTGGCGCTTGGCCCGCTCCCGAGCCGTTATTCGCCGGCGATCGGCCGTCTGCGGGTGGTTCGATCTGCGAGTCCGGCGCATAGCGGCCCGCTGAGGGCTCTGCAGTCGAGTGGAGGTACCCTGGGGTACCCCCTGAAACGCCCGTCAACGCCGGTTCCAGCTGCCGCTGATCTCCGCTGCGGGCAGCGACGGCAGCACCCACATCGATGTAGGCCGGACGCTTCGTCGGCAACAATCTTACGCTTGCACCACCCCCACCCCTGTCAGCTCAACCGAGACCCGAGAACCGTCGTCAGTTACCGGGGGCGGTGCCCGAGCAGCAGGTGGCGTAGTGGACATGGGGAACAGGTGGCGATTGCGGGTTCGGAGGTCAGCGGCCAAGCGGGTGCACCTTCCGGTGCGGGGAGTTATCCACAATGTCCACAGGATGCAGTCCCCCTCCCCCCGACCCATAAGAGCTAACTTGATTGGGGGCGGTGTGGCTCCGTTACGCGATCTCATCGTCAGACTCCTGGAGATCGGGGCAGCGA
>JAKZWC010000175.1:0-4681 GCA_047515735.1 Spirochaetales bacterium
ATCCAGACCGGTGACCCGGCGAAACTGGGCCTCGTTTGCGGTGACCAGCGGCAGCCCGTAGCGCACGCTCGCCGCCGCGATCCAGAGGGCCTTGGTACCGATCAGTCGGCCCTCCTGCCGGAGTGTACGTACGATCCGCCCGTAGGCGAGGGCGGTGGGAGCATCTATGGGCAACAGATGGTGTTGCTCGCGAATGGTACGCAGCAGCGGATCCTCCGAGTCGGAGAAACCCTCGGCGAATTCGCCAAGCGCGGTGGCTGAGAGACACAGTTCCAGTTCCGGGGCCGCCGCTGGTCACCGTGAATGCTGCCGGCCTCGTGCCGCCGCCGCTCCCGCTGCAGGTCGATGAGAAACGTGGTGTCGAACGCTACTCTGTCCACCACGGTCCCTCCGGCGCGGCATCGGCGAGCTGTGCCGCATCGAGGCCCTCGAGTGCTGCTTCACTCATGACCGGCAGCCGGTCGAGCGCGGCAAGCATGCCGGCTGCCGTTCGCGGCTCGGGTGGCCAGATGGCACGCTTGATCACCTTCGAGAAGGAGTCGTCCGGTGACCGGCGGGCGCTGCGCAACCGTTCATACGCCTCCAGATCGATGGTGATCGTCTTCGTCGCCATACATGTATGTGTACACGTATGTGTATTCGGTCGCCAAGTGCCTCGCTTTGTGACCCACACAACAGGCCTGGACGGCGATCATGTGCTCACGCACGCTCAGTATGACCGAGGAACCTGGAAGGAGTAGCCGGATGATCGCAGAGTTGGAACGAATGTCCGATGCTTGGGCGCAGATCGGCGAGGGCTTGTCCGTCCCCCACACCGAAGCCGAATACTTGCGGATCAGCGCCCTCCTCGACCTCGTGGTCGACGAAGTAGGGGAGCATGATTCGCATCCGTTGGCCTCACTGATGGAGACGCTGGGTACCCTGGTTGATGCCTACGAGAGGGAACAGGTCAGGGAGCTTCCGAGCAGTCCGGTCGCTGTCCTGCGGCTCTTGATGGATGAACATGGGTTGAACCAATCCGACTTGCCGGAGGTCGGCAGTCAGGGTGTCGTCTCGGAGATCCTGCGCGGGAGGCGGCAGATCAACGTCCGGCAGGTGCGTGCGCTCAGCGAGCGGTTCGGGGTTTCCCCGGCGGTGTTCATTTAGTAGCGCCGAATCCGTCCGCGATGAAGCTCCAGACCCGTTCCTTGTAGTAGCGGTGGCCGCCGTCGCCGACGTACAGCTCACACCGGTCCGGGACCGAGGCCGCCTGGTAGACCTTGGCGAGCTGAGCGAAGGCGGCCTTGGTGTGGGCGACCGGGAAGATCGGATCGTCGCGGCCGGCGACGGCCAGGAAGTGGCGCGGCGCGGTCAGGCCGGCGATGTCGTGCATCTCGCCGAGGCGCAGGATGCCGGGCACGTAGTTGCAGTCACAGTGGATGATCGCCCCGATGCTGCCGGCGAAGGTGTTGAAGTAACAGCCGGGCACCGCCACCGAGATGCGGGTATCGCAGGCCGCCGCGAACAGTGAGACCGTGCCGCCGCCGGAGTTGCCGGTGATGGCGATCCGGGCCGGGTCCACGCCCTGGTGCTCGATGGCCCAGTCGATGAGGCGCGACATGTCCCACACGCGGTCGCCGATCGGGGTGCGCCCGAGCAGCAGGTCGTGCATGAGTTGCAGCCGGCAGGAGGACACGGAGTCCTTCTCCTTGTCCGCCGGGGAGCGGGTCTCGCCGAAGGCGCGCGTGGTCGGCGCGATCACCAGGTAGCCCTGTTCCACCGCCTGCACGGCGATGTCGCGCTCGCCCTCGCGGATATCCGCTTCCTCCTTGGCGTTGCGAAACAGCCCGACGTAGACGTGCGGATGGCCGTGCCCGTGAGGGGTGAGCACCAGCGGCGGGTTCGGCGCGGCGGATTTGGGCCGCAACAGGTAGAACGGCAGCGGGACGGTCGGCTCGGTGCGGATGCGCCAGGACTCCCGCGTATACGATCCCAGGTCCTCGGCGCCATACCTCTCTGCGGGGGGAATGAAACCGGCCAGATCCCGCTCGACGTTGGCCAGCCCCAGGATCCGCCTCAGACTCTGGCGGAACGGAATCTGCCACTCCCGTACCTCTGTTGGCGTGCCGCCGCGGAAACGAAACTCACCCTCGCAGTCACGGATGAGGCTTGCGAAGTGCGCGCCGAAGTCGAATTCGTTCATGAGTAAAGCTCCTGCCTACGTCGGGTCTGCGACAGCTCTGATTCCATGTCGCACCTCCTATTCTACAACGCCGCAACGCTACGGCGAGTGTTGCGCGAATGCGGTGTGATTCGCGAGGTGTGATCGGTGCAGGATCGGCGGGGTTGTCAGGCGGGCGAAAGTGGACTATTACGAACTCGACAGCAGCGCCATGCTGGTTGGAGGGTGCCATGACGGAGACGTTTGCGGTGCCGGACTACGATGCCTATCCCGTTGTGCGCGCACTCCTCGGCGCGCGCATCGTGGACGGCGACGTGGAAGTCCGCTGGGATGACGGCAGCGCCAGCGCGTTGCCCGGCGTCTGGTTGAGAGAGTTCAGCCCGGATTTCGGCACCATTCACCCGGTGACCCGGGAGCAGGTGATCATGCTGATCGACCTGCCGGACGATCTGCGCGCCGCCGCGGTGGAGGTGCTGCCCGACGGCCGGCTGGCGGTTACCTGGCACCCCGAGGGCCTGGTGAGCCGTTACCACCCCGGCTGGCTGTGGCGGCATCGCCCCGAAGCGCCCGCCGGCTCCGATCTGCCGCGCCGGCACCAATGGCAGCCGGGCCGGGCCCGGCACACGCCGCTGGTCCGGGTGGAAGGCGGCGCCATCCGCGCCGGCGACGAGGCGGCCCTCGGCGCCTGGCTGACCGCGATCCACGTCGACGGACTCAGCATCGTCGAGCATCTCCCGCCGGATCCTGACATCGTGCCGGAGATCCCGCACCGCATCGGCTGCCTGCACAACTCCAACTTCGGCGAGATCTGGGAGGTGGAGAGTCGGCCGGATGCGGACAGCAACGCGTACACCAGCGTCGCGTTGGCCGCGCACAATGACCTGTGCACCCGAGAATACGTACCCGGTTTGCAGTTCCTGTTCTGCCTGCACAACTCCTGCAGCGGCGGCGACAGCATCTTCGTCGACGGCTACGCCGTGGCCGAGCAACTCCGGGCCGAGTCTCCCGCCGACTTCGAGGTGCTTGCCACCGTGGCGGTAACGTTCGGGACCCGCAATCGGGACTCCGATCACCGCTTCCACGCCCGGGTGCTGGAGCTGGACGCCGCGGGCGACCTCGTCACGGTGCGCTACACTTGGTGGCTGCGCAACCCGATGAGCGGGGACAGCGCCACGATCAAGGCGTTCTATGCCGCCTTCAAGCGGTTCCAGCGCCTGGCCAACGACCCCGGCAACCAGCTCCAACTGCGGCTGCGCGCCGGAGACATGGCCTGCTTCGACAACCGCCGCATGCTGCACGGCCGCACCGCCTTCGATCCGTCTACCGGCCGCCGCTGGCTGCGCGGCTGCTATAGCGAGCGGGAGGAACTCGAGTCCCGGCTGCGGATGTTGGCGCGGGCCGAGCGGCTGCGCCAGGTCGAGCGGGATGCGCGGCCGGCGGCGCAGGCCGTCACCTGACAGCGGCCAGTCCGAGGAGGTAACCAGTGCCCCTGGCAATCTCAAGGGAAGTATTCATCACCGCCGCCGTGACCGGCGCCGGCGTTACCCAGGAACGCAGCCCGTACGTGCCCCGCAGTCCGCGGCAGATCGCCGCCAGCGCGATCGAGGCGGCCCGGGCGGGCGCTGCCGTCGTGCACTGCCATGTGCGCGATCCCGAGACCGGCGCCCCCAGCCGCAAGCCCGAATACTACCGCGAACTGACCGACCGGATTCGCGCCGCGGATGTCGACGTGGTGCTCAACCTGACCACCGGCATGGGCGGCGACATGGTGTTCGGCAGCCCCGAGCAGCCGCTGCCGCCGCATCCGCGCACCGACATGGCCGGCGCCGCTGAGCGCATGGCCCACATAGCGGAGTGCCTGCCGGAGATCTGCACCCTCGACTGCGGCAGCATGAACTACGCCGAGGCGGACTACGTCATGACCAATACACCCGGCATGCTGCGGGCGATGGCGGCGATGATGCGGGACCTGGGGGTCAAGCCGGAAATCGAAGCCTTCGACAGCGGCCAGCTGTGGTTCGCCAAGCAGCTGGTGGAGGAAGGACTGGTGGAGCCTCCACCGCTGGTACAGCTCTGCATGGGGATTCCCTGGGGCGCACCGGACGATCTGAACACGTTTCTGGCGCTGGTCAACAACGTGCCGCGGGACTGGGAGTTCTCTGCCTTCGCGCTGGGGCGCAACGAGATGCCCTACGTCGCCGCGGCGGTGCTCGCCGGCGGCAATGTGCGCGTCGGGCTGGAAGACAACCTGTACCTCACGAAAGGCGTGCTGGCGACCAACGCCCAGCTCGTGGAGCGCGCCGGCACCATCATCGAGCACCTGGGCGCGACGGTGATCGGCCCGGAGCGTGTGCGCCAGCGGCTCGAGCTGACCAAACGGGCCCCGCCGTGAGGGCCGCCATCGTCGGCGGCGGGGTGATCGGCAGCGGTTGGGCGGCGCGGTTCCTGCTCAACGGCTGGGACGTGGCGGTGTTCGATCCCGCCGCCGGCGCCGAACGCCGCCTGCAGGCGGTGCTGGAC
>JAKZWC010000176.1:0-6183 GCA_047515735.1 Spirochaetales bacterium
GCACTGTTCTGGTCGCCGTCGTGCAGGTGAAGCAGCGCCGCCAGCCGATGGACCTCCGCACCGGTGCCGTCCACCCGGCGCGCGGCCTCCAGGTAGCGCCGCGCGGCCGCCGGATCGCCGGCCCGCACCCGGCCCGTGACCCGGGTTGCGTAGTAACTCAGCACCAGCGCGCGCAGCAATTCGTCGGTGGGTGCCAGGCGCAGTGCCGCCTCCAGCGACTCATCGATCGCGGCGTAGTCCCGTTCCAGGGCATACGCCCGCCCGAGCGCTTGCAGATAGAGGCTGAGCGCGCGATGAGTGGCCTCGGCGAGTGCCGGAACCTCGGCCGCGTCCCGCAACGCCAGCAGCAGCTCGTAGTTGTCGGCGATCATGTCGTTCGCGGGCCGCGCGTAGTCGGCAAAGGCGTAGAACTCGACGTGCGGCCGGTCGAGCGAATTGATGGCGGCGTGCCCGGTGGCGGCCAACAGCTCGTCGCGTCCGGCCACGTACATCGCCGCCAACGTGGCGGCGGTGGTAACGCCGTGCTTGCGCAGCCCGGCAAAGGGGTTTTCGGCGCCCGCAACCGACTCCGGCGCGAGGCGTGCGGCAACCAGCGACCAGTCCGGCGCCAGCGGCCGTCGCGTCCCCACCAGGAAGGTATCGCGGTCAGGCAGGACCCAGAGGCTGGCGTACGGAAAACTGGCGGTAAAGGTGTGCAGCACCGACTCGTATGCGCGGCGCGGCAGGTGCAGCGGCACCCACTGGATGAACAGCCCCTCGGGCGTCAGCCGGTCGCGCGCCAGGAGGTAATACTCGCGCGAGTAGAACAGGCCATTGCTGCGCGACTTGGGGCGTGACTTGGCATCGGAGGCGATGATGTCGTAGCGGGCAGTGCTGGTTGCCAGGTAGTGCATGCCGTCGGCCACCATCAGGCGCACCCGCGGATCGTTCAGAATGGCGTGGTTCTCCCGCTCGAACCGTGCGGCACCGGCCGCCACGCTGGCGGCAATCTCCACGATGTCGAGGCGCTCAACGGCCCGGTGGCGCCCGCTTTCCCCCGGCACGACGCCCGAGCCGAGCCCCACGGCCAGCTCGCTGCGGAACCGCGGCAGCAGCAGCTTGGGGAGGTGAGCGAGCACTTGCTCTTTCCTCTCCGCGCCACCGGCGCCGCCGATGTAGACCCCGTCGACACTCATGTGCTTGCGGGCGGTAAGCGGCTTCTCGTACACCTTGGTGGTGGCGGTGGTTCCCTCCCGGTAGAACAGCACCACGTCCCCGGCCGCCTCGGTGTCGGCGGGGAACTGGAACGACACCGGGCCTGCCACCACCGCGGCCCCCAGTGCCAGGTAGCCACCACTCAGAGCCAGCCGCGTGGCCCGCTGCGGGCGCCCGGCGAACCACACGATGGCCACTGCCACCGCTCCGTTGAGCAGCGCCACGAGCGCCAGGGAGCGGATAATGCCGGCCAGCGGCACGAGCAGAAAACCGGCCAGCAGCGCCCCGGCGATGTTGCCGGCGGTACCGGCCGCGTATACCCGGCCGACCTCCGCCCCGATGCGGCTCGTGTGCGACAGGTAGAGACGCGCCACCAGGGGGAAGGTGGCGCCCATGAGCGTGGTGGGGATCAGCAGCACCACCACGCTGGCGCCGAACCGGACCGCCAGCTCCGCCGCCCACGGCGTGGCGCCGGCGGCGAAGAAGCCCTGCAAGCCGCGCAGGTCGACGACGCGGGTAAGCAGCGGTACGCTCAGCAGGACCGCGCCCGCAATCCCTGCCTGGAGGGCGGCGTAGAGCCGCACCGGAGGAATGCGGTCGATTGCATAGCGCACCAGCCAGCCTCCCAGCGCGATGCCGGCGAGAAACACCACCAGCGTGGTGGCGAAGGCGTAGGTCGAGTTGCCGAGGAGTGCATGCAGAACCCGCGACCACAACACCTCGTAGGCGAGGGTGGTCGCGCCGGCCCCCGCAAAGGTCACCAGCAGCGTCACCGAGTGGGGCGCGGCGGTGCTCTCCTGCGGCGGCTTGGGCGCCACGGACTGTTGCGCTTCGCCGGCTCGATACCTGCCCAGCAGCCAGGAGGCCGCCGCCACGGCCGCGTTGATCGCCACGGCCACGAACACCGCGCCGCGCAGGCCCAGCAGGCGGATCAGCAGGAAGCCGGCCAGCAGCGCGCCGAGGGCGGCACCCCAGGTGTTGGCCGCGTACAGTCCGGAGAGCTGGACGCCGGCCTCATCCCGATCTCGCACCAGGGCACGACTCAGCACGGGGAGGGTAGCGCCCATCAGGGTAGTGGGGATCAGCAGCACCAGGAACGCCACCGTGAAGCGGGCGGCGGCAAGGCCGGCGCCGCCGTCGCCCAGGGCGCTGCTCAGCAGCGTGGCCACGGGGCCCATCCGCTCCATCGCCGCCAGCGCCGCCAGCGCGGTGACGGCGATTCCCAATTCGTAGCCGGCGTAGAGCCGCAGCGGCCGCTCGGTGCGATCTCCAGTGCGGCCAAGCAGGTAGCTGCCCAGAGCCAGTCCGCTCATGAACGCGGCCAGCACCGTCGTGGCCGCCGGTACGGTGGCGCCGAACACGGTGGCCAGCAGCCGGAACCACACCACCTGGTAGATCAGCCCGCTCGCCCCCGAAAGCAGAAACAGCGCCAGGATGGCGGCGCGCGGTCGGCCCACCGCAGCGGCCCGGTTCAATCCCCGGTCTACCCCGTGCCACTCCGCAGCACGAACCGGTAGTCGCCCGAGCCAACCTCGAAGGCGACCGCCGCGGCCTCAGCCGCGGCCGCGTCGATTCCCGTCACCGGCCACGGGCCGGGCGCGGCGGCAGCGCCATCCTGCCGCCACAACAGCGAGCCGTGCTCCTCGATCCGAAACGCAGTGTGGCCCAGGGTCGGAACACTTACCTTCCCGCGTACACCAGGCGGCAGCGACACTTCGAGGATGAACTGCTCCCGCTCCCGCCGCCACGCCACCGCCATTCGGCCGTGGACGGTGGTGAGCGCGCCCGCCGCGGCGGTGAGATCGCCCACCACCTGGGGACGGATCTCGACCTGCGCGAACCCGGGCGCCAGCGGCCGCGGGCCGTAGTAGTCGGGCCCGCGAATCCCCAGCAGCACGCCCCAGAACAGCTCGTCGATGGCGCCCCACATGATCATGCTGTCCTCCGCCCCGACGCCGCTCTCGAGACTCCAGCTCTCCCAGACGGTGGTCGCCCCCTGCCGCACCATGTACCCCCAGCCGGGATACTCGGTCTGCGTCACGATGCGGTGCAGCAGCTCGGCGTGACCGTGGTTGGCGAGCACGTCGATCAGGCAGGTCGTGCCGGTGTTGCCGGTGTGCAGACGCCCGCCGTGGCGCCGTTCGATGGCGTCCACCAGCGCCGCCAGCACCGCCTCGGCGTGGCCCTCGGGGACGATGCCGAGCGCCAGTGCGAAGGCGTTCGCGGTCTGCGAGCCGGTGGCATAACGGCCGCCCGCGGGATCGAACCAGCGGCGGTTGATGGCGTCGCGGACCTGCCCCGCCAGGAGCGCGTAGGAGCGCGCATCATCCTGCTTGCCCAACACCTGTGCCGCCTGCGCCAGTATCGCTGCGCCACGGTAGTAGTAGCCGGTCCACAGCAGTTCCGGCGGCGTCTCGCTGGAGACGAACTCCTCATCGCCGGGGGCGGTTCCCGGCAGCATGTGATCGCCGTAGTGCCCGTGGATGACGAGGTGCTCCTCCGCAATCTCGGTGTGGGCGGCGACGCAGCGGCACATGGCGTCGTAATGGGCGGCCAGCAGCTCGCGGTCGCCGAAATACTGGTAGAGGTACCACACCAGCAGCGGGTAGTTGCCGCCCCAGGCCGGGTCGCCCTCCCGCCGCAATGGATTCTTGGGACTGCTGCCGGAGGGCCGGTAGGCGGGAACGATGTCCGGCACCACGCCCGCCTCATCCTGGGCGCAGCGGATGTCGGCCAGCCACTTGCTCCAGAAACGGGGCATGTTGGCGCGGGCGTAGAGAGTCGAGGTGATGGTGGCCGGGTCGGTCCAGCCCCAGTGCTCGCGATGCAGGCAGTCGAGGGGAAACCCGTAGAGACCGTTGCTGAAGGTCCAGCTCACGTTGTGGTGAATCCGCTCCAGCAGCGGGTCGGAGCAGGTGAAGGTCTGCGTCAGGTCCACCGCCGAATGCACCACGCAACCCGTGACCGAGTCCACCGCCGGCTGCCCCGGGTAGTCGTCCAGTTGCACGTAGCGCACCGGGTGGTAGGTGAAGCGCGGTGCGTAGCTCTCCTCGCCGCCGCCGCGCAGCATGTAGCTGTCGCTCTCCGCGCCCTTGACGTGGTGGCGCTCGTCCACCAGGCCGGTGATGCGGTCGAGGCGCGCGGAATAGGTGATGCGCAGACGGTGGCCACTCGCGCCGCGCACCCGCACCCGCGCCCAGCCGCCGAACAACTGGCCGAAGTCGAACACCCAGGTGCCGGCACGCGGATTGGTCACCGCCTGCGGCGGCAAGGTGCGCACCACCCGGATCGGCGGCAGCTCCTGCGCCTCAAGCGTGCCGCCGGGTGCGCTCTTGTGCTCCACAGGGACCCAGGCGGCGGCGGCGAATCCCGGCTCGTTCCAACCCGCCTGCTCCAGCCGGGCATCGTAGCACTCGCCGCCCCACAGAGCGTTGGCCGTGATCGGACCGGACGCCGTGCGCCAGGCACCGTCGCTGGCCACCGCCACCGTGGAGCCGTCCTCCAACTCCACGTCGAGCTGCAGCAGCAGCCGCGGCGAGTCGCCGTAGCGGTGCGCCGACGGCTCGCTGTACCAGCCGTTGCCGAGCATCGCGCCCACGGCATTGGCGCCCTCCTGGAGCAGAGCGGTGACGTCATGGGTCACGTAGAGGATCCGCTGGTCGTAATCGGTGGCCGCCGGATCGAGCACCGCATCGCCGAGCCGCGTGCCGTTCACGGACAGCTCGGCAAACCCCAGCCCCGCGGCGTAGAGGCGGGCACGGCGTACCGCACCGGCCAGGCGGAACTCGCGACGCAGCAACGGCGAGCTGACGTCCGTGGCGGCCCCGATCCATCTGCCGTCCCAGTCCGCCTCCTGCAGCAAGCCGAGCTCGAAGCGCGCCGGCTCTGCCCACGGTCCCTCACGGTCGGCGCGGTTCCAGCAGCGCACGCTCCAGTAACAGGTCTCACCGCTGGAGAGTGGCTGTCCGCCATACGCCGCCGGAGTCCCTGAGGAGGCGCTCACTTTGCCGCTGTCCCAACGGTCGGCGCGTCCCGGCTGCAGCAGCTCGGGGCCACTGGCGACCAGGACCTGATACGCCGTCTGCTGCTGAGCGCGCAGCGCGCTCGCCAGCGTCCAGCGGAAGCCCGGCCGGGCGCACTGCAGACCCAGGGGATCCGGCGCGTACTCGCAGGTCAACTCGCGCGCCTCGAGGCACTGGCGAGCAGTAATCGAGGCGTACGGATCGGCCGGCCGCCGGTCCGGATCCACGTAGCGCGCCAGGTCGCGCAGTGCGATCACCTGGTAGTCGTTGGCTGCGAGGAAGGAGATGAAGAGCGTGAACAGGCCCGGATCGGTATGGCACCAGGGATGGTGATCGGGCACCCCGTGGAAGGTGAGCACGGCCACCTGGCCGGCCCCCCCCGATGCCGCGGCGGCGCCCAGATCGGCAAGATCCCAGGACGCGCCGTTCACCCCCGCGGCGGGTATCAGCAGCGGATGGTCGACATCCGGCTCGTAGGCGCGCCCGAAGGCGCCGTCGATGTGGTCGGGCCGCTCGGGATAGATCCCCCTGCGGGCGAACCGGTACCCCTTGGTGGCCAGTGCTTCCACCGCGGCCAGGTCATGATGGCCGCCCGGATACCCGTAGGTAGTCGGCGCGTCGATACCGTGTGCGACGCAGCTCCGTTCCACCTGCTCCAGGTCGCGGATGAATTCCTCTCGCGACTGGGTGGTCACGTCCAGGTGGTTGCCATGATGGTTGCCGATCTCGAAGCCGGCGTCGTGCAGCCCCTTGATCTCGTCCCAGTCCATATAGCGGTCCTTGTCGGCGAACTCCAGCCCCTCAGTGATGAAGAACGTGGCCCCGAACCCGTGGCGGCGCAGCAGCGGGGCGACCAACGTGGCATTGGATTTCTTGCCGTCGTCGAACGTGAGAACAATCAAGCGATCAGGAATCGGCTCCATGGCACCTCCGGCGCGATCTTGAGCGCCACAACGCCCCGTTGGTC
>JAKZWC010000177.1:0-5016 GCA_047515735.1 Spirochaetales bacterium
ATCCGCCGCAGCTCTTTCCGCGCGAGTGGCAGTGGGTGAACTACCTGGAAGTGTTCCGCGTCGTCCCCTTCCTGCTGTTCGCCCGCAACTCCGTCATCATCACCGTGACGGCGCTCACCGGGCAGGTGCTGATCAGCGCGCTGGTGGCGTACGGCTTCGCCCGCTTCCGCTTCAAGGGCCGCAACGCACTGTTCGTGCTGCTGCTGAGCACGATGATGCTGCCGCCGCAGGTGATCCTCATACCGCAGTACCTGCTGTATGCACAGCTCCGCTGGATCGACACCTACCTGCCGCTGATCGTCCCGTTCTGGTTCGGCCACGCCTTCAGCGTGTTCCTGTTGCGCCAGTTCTTCATGACCGTGCCGCGCGACTTCGACGATGCCGCCCGCATCGACGGCGCCAACCCCTGGATCGTGTTCTGGCGCATTCTGATACCGCTGATACAACCGGCGCTGATCGCCGTCGGCATTCTCGGCTTCCGCTCCCACTGGAACAGCTTCATCGATCCGCTTATCTATCTGAACACGACCGCGAAGTACACCCTGCAACTCGGTCTGAGCTACATCAAGAGCAACTACCTGGTCGACTCCGGCGGCGACCCGCATGAGAACTGGCTGATGGCGGCATCGATCATGGTGACCATTCCGACCATCGTCATGTTCTTCGTGCTGCAGCGCCACATCGTGCGCGGCGTGGTGCTGAGCGGCCTCAAGCAGTGAGCGACGGGGGCGGCGATCCTTTGCTCGGCGGCCGCTTCCGCCTCGGTCAGCTCGACCTCGACGGAGGCGCGCGAGTCGGTTGGTCGGTGAGGGGCGGCGACGTCGGCCCGCTGGTGCTGATTCCCGGCAGTTTCGACGACCGCGGGGTGTTTGCCCCGCTCATCGAACACCTCGGCGAGGGGCTGGCGGTGTGCGTGATCGAGCTGCCCGGCCACGGGCGCAGTTGGCCGCCGGCGGCGGACGGTTCGATCGAACGGTTCGCCGCGCAGGTAGTGGCGGTGCTAGCCGCGCTTTACGACCGACCGGTGTGCGTGGGCGGCCACAGCATCGGCGGCATGGTGGCGATCCAGGTGGCCGGAACCGCACCCGAACGGGTGGCGGGCGTGATCTCCCTGGAGGGCTGGACCAACCATCACGCGGCACGCGCCGCGTTCGGCAGCGACATGACCGGCACGCTGACGGCGCAGCAGGAAGCCGACCGGCAGGCGCGCCGGGCGCAGGTCACCGGGCGCTGGAGCGCCGACCAGCTCGACCATTTCCCCCGTATCTGGCGCAGGTGGGACGGCGCCCCGATACTGGCATCCACCGCGCTCCCGGTGCTCGAAATCTACGGCGACCGCGGCCGCGCCCCGCCGACCCGCGCCGCGCTGGGCATCCCCCCGCGCGACAACATTGAGCTGGAGATCATCGAAGGCGCCTCCCACTACGTCCACGTCGAGCGCCCAAGAGAGGTGGCGCAGATCTGTCGCCGGTTCGTGGCGCGCGTTTCCGCCGCACCCGAACCGTTCCGTCCGTTCGTTGAGCCGCCCGCACGATGAGGGCGTCCCGGAACGCGCCGCTACCTACACGGTGAGGGAGAACAGTTCGGCGTCGCGCAGGGTTGCGGCGAGGCGGGCCCGGCTTCCCCGCAGGCGTTCGCGGATCTGCGGGGGCACGGCTATCCGGGCGTCCAGATGGTTGCCGGTGAAGCGGGTCGGGGCGACGCCGGATACGGCACGGCCGGCGGCGTCGAGCAGGCGGACGGTGGCCTCACCGCCGGCGGCACAGCGCACGTTGGCGGTGAGCGGCTCGCCGCTCAGCACTACGGGGCGCGTCTCCAGGGCGCCGGGCTCGGTTCCAGCGGCCAGACTGACGAAGCCGTCCGGGCGCAGCCGGCCCACGCCGCCGAAGATGCCCTGCAGCCGGCCGGCGCGCACCGTGCCGGCGTGCAACAGATCCTCCTCGGCGTGGCGCATGGGGGTGCCCGCGTAGTAGATCAGCAGTTCGCCGTTCTTGCCGGCCACGATGGAGGAGCCGTAGCACACGCCGGCGTCCCAGGCGCCGGGCGGGCCGTTGGGGATGAACGCCTGCCTGCCGCCGGCCTGATGCCACACCTGCAGGTCGCGGGAGAACGCCAGCCGCACGTCCATGTGCTGGTTCATGGCGGCCAGCTCGGGCGGCGGCTCCACGGTGGGCGGCTGCCAGGCGGCGTGGCGGCGGTCGTAGTTGTGGTACACGCTGAGCAGGCCGACGTAGAGGTCGGCACAGGGAAACACGGTCATGTAGTAGAACTCGGTGCCGGGCGCGTCGGCGTCGTCCGGGGCCAGCACGTTGACCAGACGCGACCAGTTGATGAAGTCCTCGCTCTCCGACCAGCAGATGGTGCGGAACCGGGTCGGGATCACGTCGTTGGACTTGAGAAAGGCGACGTAGCGCTGGTGCTGCTCCGACCAGCCGTACAGCGAGATGGCGTCCGCGCAGGTGGTCCTGCCCGCGCGCCATGACCGGCCGCTCGGGATCGGCGCCTCGTGCGGGTCCACCGGCAGCCACCAGCGCAGCCCGTCGGCTGACAGCGCCACCTGCATCCCCTCGGCCAGCTCGGCTTGGCCGCGGCCCGGCGGCTGGGCGTAGAACATCATCTTGTAGCGCTTGCGCGGGTCCGCCTCGTGCTCGTCGATGATGACGTTGCCGAAGTGCATGCCGAGCGCGCCCACCGAGATGATACTGTTGGCGGTGCTGCCGTCGCGCTCATGCTGGTGCAGACTCGGGCGCCGCCACACGACGCCGTCGTCGCTCTCGGCGTAGGCGATCCGCTTCAGCGCGGCGCGCTCCCAGTTGCCGTCAGGGGAGGTGGAGTCCTGCCGCGTCTCGTACCAGGCACGGTAGCGGCCGAGCCGCGGGTCGTACAGCACGGCACGGCCATACCAGAAGCTGCGCCAGCCCTCCCATGGCTGCTCCGGGCGCAGTATCGGGTTGCCGGCTTCCTTCTCCGGCTGGTGCATGCGGAAGGTCAGGCCCTGGTGACGGCGCAGGTGGAATGAGTCGAAGAACAGCAGCTTGCGCGTGCGGACGCCCTCGTAGTGTGCGAGATCGGAGCGGATATCGTAGTCACGCCAGTCGGGCAGCCAATGCTCGTTCACCACCTCGATTATGCAGTAGTCGTAAACCCGTGGTGTTTGGCGTATTCCCATACCACGAGGTCATCAGCGTGCGAAAGACCAACCGCTCGAACGTGTTGGGATCCGGGAAACAGATGCTCAAGCTCGGCGATCAGGCGCGGCGCCAGGTTTTGATCGAAGAGCAGCTTCACTCCAGAGGTATCGAGACCAACCTGCGCTCGCGATCCGCGGCGAATTGCAGGCAGGCCCGAATGTCCGCAGCTTCGAGGTCCGGGAAGTCCTGAAGAATCTGCTGTTCAGTCATTCCCGACGCAAGATAGTCGAGTACGTCGTACACGGTGATCCGTAGCCCACGGATACACGGCTTGCCGCCGCGCTTTCCAGGCTCGATAGTGATCCGGTCCGCGTATGCCATGCGAACAGCATACATCAACGGCCCATAGCTCCGCCATTGACGTTCCGCAGCGCTCGCAGCGCCTCCTCGTGCGCGGAGGAGTCCTGAAGACGGCGGCGGCATCCACCAGCGTCGCGGTGAGGTCGACCGCGGTGCGCGCAGGTCGGCGTGTCCCCGAGGCAGCCGAACGCCGTTGTCCCGGATGCCGGTGTGCTGGACGTGGTGGCCGGTCATGAAGCTCATGCGCGCCGGTACACGGATGGCACAAACGGCAGCACTCGATGCCGTGACGCGGCAGAGCCTGATCGGGCTCGCATGTTACCTGTTACGGAGGTAGGCATGAAAGCAAAACAAGCACTGGGCATAGTCCTGATGGTGGGGACTATGGTGGCTGTTCCCCTGGCATTTGGCGCCGGCGAGGGCGAGCAGGCGGGCACTGAGGAAGTGATGCTGCAGGCGTGAATCAACGACTTCAATCCCGAATCGCGTGCCCTGATGGTGGATGAATTGATCCCACGGTTCCAGGCAGACAACCCCGGCGTCACGCTGGAGATGCAGTTCATCGGATGGGGCAATCACTCGGAGAAATATCTCACCGCATGGGCCGGCGGCGAGGTTCCTGACGTATTCGAGCCCGCTCTCGAGCAGGCGGCCGAGATGATCGCCAGGGGGCAGACCATAGCGCTCGACAAGTACGTGTCCGCATGGGGTGAGATCGGCGACTTCTACGAAGCCGGCTATGAGCCCTACATGAAGGATGGCAGCTACTACACCGTCCCGTTTCGTCTTGACATACGCAATGTCTATTATCGCAAGGACATCTTGCGGGAGGCCGGGCTCGATCCGGAGCAGGCGCTGGACAACTGGGACGACCTCGCGCGGCTCGCGAAGGCTCTCACGATCCGCGATGGGAACAAAGTAGAGCGCGAAGGCTTCAACGTCGAGATCGGCAACTTCGGCGCCCAGGAATTCGTCGAGTTCGTGTGGCAGAACGGCGGCGAGCTGCTGTCCCCTGACAACGAGCCGCTCCTCGATACGCCGGAGGTGCTCGAAGCGCTCACCTTCCTTACCGAGCTGTACCAGGAAATAAGGCCGGAGGGAACGGCGCAGTTGCCGCAGTCTCCAATTCCCTATTTTGCCACCGGACAGCGGGCCATGGAATACGGTGGGCTGTGGACGTTCGTGAGCGTGCTCAAGTACGCCCCGGAGCACGTGGACGACGTGGGTGTCGCCCTGCCCTTGCTGCGCAAGCAACGGGTCAACAATGTGTTCGGCGGAGGGTTTGCCATCTCGACGGCGGCGGAGCACCCGGACGCAGCATGGCGCTGGATCGAATACTTCGTGAGCGCTGACGTTCAGGCACGCTACAACGAGTTGATTGGCCAGATGCCGTCACGCCGAGCCGCCGTGGAGCACGAGTTCTTCCAGCACCCGGTTCTGCAACAGGTTCTGGATTCCGCTCAGTACGGGAAGATCTATCTGATCATCCCGGCCTGGTGGGAGATGTTGTCGGTGCTGGGTGATC
>JAKZWC010000178.1:0-3151 GCA_047515735.1 Spirochaetales bacterium
CCCCAACAATCCCGGCTACCGCGAGTTCGTGGTGGAGCAGCTGCGCGAGCTGTGCGACGGCTACCGTTTCGAGGGCATGTTCTACGACATGAACTTCTGGCCCGACGTGTGCTACTGCGGGCACTGCCGGGAGCGCTACCGCCACGAGGCCGGGCGCGAGATCCCGCTGCTGGTGGACTGGACCGAGGAGAACTGGTGTACCTTCCAGGGCAAACGGGAGGAATGGCTCGCCGAGATGGGCAGCTTCGTCTCGGATACGGCACGGCGCCTCAATCCGGGCATCAGCACGCAGCACAACTTCGCCCAGATCACCATCAACTGGGAGTTCGGCTTCACCGATCGCATGCTGCCCGCCTGTGACTACCTCGGCGGCGACTTCTACGGCAGCTTCACCCACGCCGCCTTCATCGCCCGGCTGCTGCGCCGCATGAGCCCGCAGCAGCCGTGGGAGTACATGACCTCGCGCTGCCAGCCCGGCCTCACCTTCCACACCGACACCAAGCCGAAGCAGATCCTCCAGCTCAGCACCTACCTGGCGCTGGCGCACGGCGGGGCGCTGCTGTTCATCGACGCCATCAACCTGGACGGCACCCAGGACCCGCGCGTCTACTCCCTGATGGGCGAGGTGTTCGCGGAGTCGATGGCGTACGAGCCATTCCTCGGCGGCAGTGCGGTCGAGGACGTGGCGGTCTACTTCGGGGTGAACTCGAAGATGAGCCCGGCGGACAACGGCACGCCGGTGGCGGAGTACTACACCGACCGCGGCAGCTACCCGCACCTGGAGGCCGCGGTCGGGGCGGCGCGCATGCTGCGCGAGCGGCACGTTCCGTTCGCGGTGGTCACCAAGGCTTCCCTGGGGCAGCTTGCCGAGTTCGGAACCCTGGTGCTGGCCGACGTGTACCGCCTGGATGCACAGGAAGTGGCCGCTATCACCCGCTTCGTGGAGGACGGGGGCAGCCTCTACGCCAGCGGCGCCTCGGTGACGCATTTCGTCGGGCTGTTCGGCGTGACCGTCCAGGGCCTGACCGAAGAGCAGTTCACCTACATCGCCCCAATCGCCGCGGAGGAGGCGTGGCTGCCGGAAGTGACCGCCGGCGCCCCGCTCACCGTGCCCGGCCCGCAGGTGCTGGTGGCGGCGAAGGACCCCGCGACGGTGAAGGCGCACGTGGCGCTCCCCTTCACCAAGCCCAAGGAGCGCGCCTTCGCCTCGATCCACTCCAACCCGCCCGGCAGGACCACGCGCCATCCGGCGCTGATCTACCGGGAGGTCGGCAAGGGCCGTGCGCTGTGGGTCTCCGCGCCGATCGAGCGCGAGGAGCGCTGGGTCCACGCCGGCGTGTTCCGGCACCTCATTGGCACCCTCCACCCGGGCCAGTTCCGCTACTCCGCGGACGCCCCCGCGCAGGTCGAGGTGGTGGTCTGGGACCAGCCGGAAGCGCAGCGCTTCGTGGTGCACCTGGTGAACCTGCAGGAGCGGCTGCCGGTGCTGCCCATCTACGACCTGCGGGTGACGCTCCGCATGGACGGCCGGCAAGTGCGGGACGCCCGACTGGCCCCCGGCGGCGAGCCGCTGCGCTGCACCCAGGAAGACGAACAGGCCACCGTCGAGGTGCCCGAGCTGCCGCTCTACCGGATGCTGCTCGTCTCCTACGATTACGCAGTGGAATCAGACGAATGAACACTCCGATTACACTAGGTGAGATTCTTCTTGAGGAATACCTCAAGCCGATGGGGATTTCTCGGAATGCCATGAGCCGCGCGATAGGGGTTGCCCCTCGCGCCATCAATGAGATTGTACATGGCCGGCGCTCGATTACGCCGGCCATGTCCATTCGCTTCGGTGCCTTCTTCGGTCAGTCGGACCAGTTCTGGCACGGGCTCCAGGTGGAGTGTGAGTTCCGCAAACTCGCCAGGGACAGGCGCCGGCTGATCAACGGCATCCAGCCGGCTTCGACCCTCCGTCAGGGATCCTGACCTTCTGTTGCTGGGGCGCGCTGCTCCCCCTCGCTGGGCTGCACCGTCAGGTCGCGGGTCCCTCAGGGAGAGCCGCCGCGGGCCGCGGCTGCCGGAGGTTCCCGAACCCGCGGTTGCCACAGCACGTCGAGCGCCGCCGCCACGTTCAGCGATTCGCCATACCACTCTGGGGTAGCGGTGTGCGGACCGATGGTGATGCCGGCCGCCGCCAGCCGCGCCACGGTCGGCGCCAGCGGTGCCCCCGCACCCTGCCAGCCCGGCGCCGGTGGCAGCGCCGGCAGCCGTACGCCATCCGGGCGCAGGAACTGGAACCGCCCCGCGGCGTCGGCGACCACTTGAAAGCCTTCTTCGTGCACCGTTCGGTGGTGGAACCGGCAGACGAGCACCAGATTGGAGAGCTGGGTCGTCCCGCCGTCGGCCCAATGCACCACGTGATGGGCGTCGCAGTGGCGTGAGCTGCAGCCGGGGAACTGGCACTGGTTGCGATCCCGGCCCTCGAGGGCGCGGCG
The DNA here is from genome assembly GCA_047515735.1 of Spirochaetales bacterium. Classification (GTDB taxonomy): domain Bacteria; phylum Spirochaetota; class Spirochaetia; order SZUA-6; family Bin103; genus Bin103. Next base: position 2,484 of record JAKZWC010000178.1, read on the forward strand.
CAGCGCGGTCGGGACGGTACGGGTCCGGCGTCCCACGTCGAGCACGCTTCCGTCGGGGGCGTGGCGCAGCACCACGAGGCCGGCATCGCAGGCGAGGCGGCGCGCCGCCTCCTTGCCTACGTGGATGCCCCCTGCCTGCTCGATGACCGCCTGGCCGGCGTCGGGGCCGGGTGCCGCGGCCGCCGGGCCGCCGCCGTGCGCTGCCGCGGCGAGGCGGAGACCGACTTCGGGCTCGATAGGCGCCTGGCCCGCAGCGGCGTCCGTCGCCGGTGCCGCAGGTTCCGAGGTCGGCGGATCGATCGCGCGCGTTTCCGCGGAAGTGTCCGCGGCGGCGCTGGCGGCCTCGCGGCAGCCAAGGGTCTCCGTTTCGACATGCACGGTCACCTGGAAGCGGTCGCCGGGGCTGCGGGGATCGAGCCCGCCGGCCAGCGCGCTCTCGGCCACCAGCCCCAACGCATCCGCGCGCCGCTGCGCGCGGCTTGCCTCGTCTCCCTCCGCGGCCGGCGGCACCTGCTCCAGCGCCGCCCCCAGGGCGCGCAGCACCACCGCGCCTACCTCGGGGGTCAGCCGCGCCCGCAGCACCACCATGCCGTCATCGTCCACCCGCGTGCTCAGCGCGCGCCGCGCCAGGCGCACCTGCTCCGCATCCGGCTGCGCCTCCCGGTCCG
>JAKZWC010000179.1:0-3623 GCA_047515735.1 Spirochaetales bacterium
GGTCGGTCAGGTCGGCAGCCACCGACGACGCGGTCGGCTCCCCGCCGGCGCCGCGTCCGATGAGCACCGAGGGCCCCTGGAAGTCGGAATCGATGAGCACGGCATTGAATTCGTTGCCCACGCCCGCCAGGGGATGGATATCGGCTACCAGCGCGGGGAATGCCGCCACCGAGGTCAACCCGTCAATGATCCGGCCCATCGCCACCAGCTTGAAGACGAACCCCGACATACGTGCGAACACGATGTCCTTCGCGGTCACGCTCGCGATCCCTTCCCACAGCGCATCCCGGTAGCGACACCAGCCTCCGAACGCCAGACTGCTAAGAATCGCCATCTTCTGCACGGCGTCGGTGCCGTCCACGTCCAGGGTAGGATCAGCTTCGGCGAAGCCGCGTTCCTGGGCCTCGGCCAGAGCCTCCGCAAACGACGCCCCCGCCTGCGTCATGCGCGTCAGGATGTAGTTGGTGGTGCCGTTGACGATGCCGGTGAGGCTGCGGATGCGATTCGCGCTCAGGCTCTCGCGAATCACCTTGATGACCGGGATGCCGCCACACACGGACGCCTCGAAGCGAAGCTGCACGCCATGGCGATGGGCCAGCGCCAGCAATTGGTCGCCGAACTCCGCGATCAACGCCTTGTTGGCCGTGATGACATGCTTGCCGGCTCGGATGGCGGCGGTAACGAGCTCGAGCGGCTGCTCCACGCCTCCCATCAGCTCCACGACCACGTCGACCGCGGGATCCGCCAGCACCTCGCGGTAGCCCTGCACCAGCAGCTCGGCGGGCACCACGCGCTGCTTGCCGAGGTCGGCCACGCCGACCCGCACCAGCTCCACGCGCACGCCGAACCGGCGTGTCCACACTTCGCCGTTGGACGCAATGAGGCGTGCAAAGGCTCCTCCCGCGGTCCCCAGGCCAACCAGACCGATACCGATCCGGCGATCCGTATCGCTGCCCTGTCGGCTCATTCGGTCCATGCCTCGCTCACCTGGGGTATGCGGCGCAGGGTGTCCATCGCTTCGGTGCCACCGTCGACACGCAGGAACTGTGAGGCCCTGATTATTACCTCCCGGCGGGTATCCATGTAGTGAATGTACAACTCCAGATCGCCGCGGGAGGCGATGCAGCGCTCGCGCAGATCGAGGAGCTGCTCCTCCGTGGCGGCGGCGGCGACCCGCAGATGCAACGAGCGCGCAACGCGATCCGGAATCTCATGTGGGTCGCTGATCGAAACCACCAGCAGCTTGGGACCACCCCGGCTGCGATCCACGGTACCCGTGGCGGCCACTACCGCGCCGCTCTCGAGCAGCGCCCGGCTGGCGCTGAACGGGTCCGCGAATATTACCATTTCTGCGGAACCGGAGGTGTCCTCCAGGCTGGCGAATGCCATCTGGCGACCGGTGCGGGTCTGGATTTCGCGAATTTCACCCACTACGCCGATCGCGGTCACCGTGGCTTCGCCCTTGCCGCCCGCGCGGGCATAGGCAGCCAGATCGGCGAGCCGCACCGCAGCCTTGCGCTCGATGAGCTCGAGGTACTCGTCCAACGGATGGCCCGAGAAGAACATGCCGAGCGTCTCCTTTTCCAACCGCAGCCTCTCGCGTTGCGGCCACTCTTCCTGCAACTCCATGGCAAAGCGGCGCGGCAGCTCCGCGGCGTCGTCGAACAGCGACTGCTGGCCGTAGCGGCGGCTCTCCTTTTCCGCCGCCACCTCCTCCAGCAATCGTTCCACGTTCGCCAGCAGCGTGGCCCGGTTGTGTTCCTCGTGCAGCCCATCGAAGGCGCCCACCTGGACCATGGTCTCCACCACCTTGCGGTTGACCTGCCCGAAATCCACGCGTTCCAGCAAATCGACCAGATCGTGATAGTCACCACCCTCGGCGCGCCGGGCCACGATCTCGGCTACCGCGCCGGCGCCCACGTTCTTGATTCCCTGCAGGCCGTATACGATCCTGCCCTCCACCACCGAAAAGTGGCCCACCGACAGGTTGACGCTGGGCGGCAGCACCTCCAGGCCCATGTCGCGCGCCTCGACGATGTATTCGGCCAGCTTGTCGGTGTCGGCCATCTCGTTGGTCAGGTTGGCCGCCATGAACTCTGCCGGATAGTGCGCCTTGAGGTAGGCCGTCCGGAAGGAGAGCACCGAGTAGGCGGCCGCGTGCGGCTTGGGAAAGCCGTACTCCGCGAACGGTGCCAACATCTCGAACAGGCCGGCGGCCGGGTTTCTGGAGTGGCCCTTGGCGCGGGCGCCGCTGATGAAGCGCTCCCGCTGCTCCTCCATCTCCTTGGGCTTCTTCTTGCCCATCGCCCGGCGCAGGATGTCCGCTTGTCCCAGGGAGTAACCCGCGACCACCTGGGCGATCTTCATCACCTGCTCCTGGTAGATGATGACGCCGTAGGTCTCCTCCAGGATCGGCTCGAGCTCCGGCAACGGATAGGTCACCCGCTTCCGTCCCGCCTTGGCCTCGATGAACTGGTCCATGAACTGCATCGGTCCGGGGCGGTACAGCGAAGTGAGAGCCATCAGGTCCTGAATCCGTTGCGGCCGCGCGCGGGTCAACAGACTGCGCATGCCGGAGCTCTCGAACTGGAATACGCAGGTGGCCTTGCCCGCGCCGAGCATCTCGTACGTGGCAGCATCGTCCTCCGGGATGGCCGCCAGGTCGAACGGCTCGCCGACTCCCTGCGCCGCCTGCCGGGCGCGGATCAGGCGCACGGTGTTCTCGATCAAGGTGAGGGTCTTGAGGCCAAGGAAGTCCATCTTGACCAGGCCGCATCCCTGCAGTACGTCCTCGCTGGTGTACTGGGTCGAAATCGCGCCCGTGCGGGTGTCACGGTAGAGCGGCACGTAGTTGGTCAGTGCCTCGCGGCCGATCACGATTCCGGCGGCGTGAGTGGAGGCATGCCGCGACAGGCCCTCCAGCTTCAGGCTGGTGTCGATCAGGTCGGCGTAGTTGCCGCCGCGCTGGCGCACCTCCCGCAGACCGCCCTCCTGCTTGAGGGCAACCTGCAGGCTGCTCTTCGGACCGGCCGGCACCAGCTTGGCGATGGCGTCCGCTTCAGCGTAGGGAATCTCCAACACCCGTGCCACGTCGCGGATCACCGCGCGCGCCTTCAAGGTGCCGAAGGTGATGATCTGGGCCACGCGGTCGGCTCCGTACTTCTCGGCAACGTACGTGATCACCTCGCCGCGGCGCTCGTAGCAGAAGTCGATGTCGAAGTCCGGCATCGAGACCCGCTCCGGATTGAGAAAGCGCTCGAACACCAGACCGTAGGTGAACGGCTCGATGTCGGTAATGCGCAACGCGTAGGCCACCAACGAAGCGGCCCCGGAGCCACGCCCCGGTCCCACCGGCAGATTGCGGTCGCGGGCGAACGAGATGAAGTCCCACACGATGAGGAAGTACCCGGCATAGCCCATCTTCTCGATCACGCCCAGCTCGTAGTCGAGACGCGCGCGCAGCTCCGGGGTAACGGTTGCGTAGCGCCGGGCCAGCCCCTCGGCGGCGACGTGGCGCAGATAGGTTTCCTGGGTGTGCCCGGCGGGCACCTCGTAATCCGGCAGCAGGGGACCGGGCTGGGGGATCTCCAGTTGACAGCGATCGGCCACCTCGCGCGTGTTGC
>JAKZWC010000180.1:0-4820 GCA_047515735.1 Spirochaetales bacterium
ACATAAAAGACGCCGAGGGAGGTACCGGTTTCGTTCATCGGCGGCTCCAGCGGGAGACGCTGTTGCCGGACCAATCGGTCCTTTCTCAACGTAAGGATCCGGATCAATATCCGGAGCTTACTTGGGTCGGCGAACACTTCGCCGCTATGCAGACCTTCCGTGAGTGGACCTTCGGCCGCTACACGATGCTGCGACAGCCCCAGCCGGCCGATCTCCCCGAGGATCGGCTGCTTCCCGATGCCCTCAATCTGGCGCTGGTGCTGAATCAGATCGAGCACCGCGACGGCCGCAGACTCGATGGCTTGTTGGCCCGGTTCTTTCCCCGCTACGAACGCATGTCGACTCGCGTCTCCGGGGGTAGCGTTCAGTTCTATCTGCACGAAACGGGCTTCCGGGCGCCGATACCGGCTACGCGCCTGTCGGATGGCACAATCCGCTTCATCGCTATTCTCGCTACGCTGCTCTCGCCGTCACCTCCGCCATTGGTGTGCATTGAGGAGCCGGAACTCGGGTTGCACCCCGATGCCGTGGCGCTGCTCGCCGATCTCCTGGTCGAGGCGTCCGCGCGCATGCAGCTCATCGTTACCACGCACTCGGATGCGCTGATCTCGGAACTGACCAATCAGCCGGAAGCCGTGGTCACCTGTGAGCGCCCGGGTGAGGGTACCGTGCTGCGCCGGCTCGACCGCGAGAGTCTCCGCGGTTGGCTGGACGACTATCGCCTCGGCGACCTGTGGCGCATGGGCGAACTCGGAGCCAATCCGTGAACAGCACAAGATCGGCCATGCCAGCGAGATCTTGAAGAAAATCGATCACCAGAGAGTTCAGCAGCGGTGCCCGGCGTGCGCCCGACTCTGCAGCGCGCTTGGACAGACGATCGGCGCGGCCTGAGTATCGACGGCACGGTTACCGAGCTGCCGGCAGCTCCGCGCGCCCTTACCCGTTGCACGAGACCGGGTAAGCCACTACCGTAGCCGCATCCTCATGTCACAGACACCAGCCGTCACCCTCGACCCCGGCACCGAGTTGCACGGGTTTCGCCTGCAGCGCGCCACGCCCGTACCGGAGGTGCGCTCCGTCGCCTATCTGCTGGAGCACGCCGCCAGCGGCGCGCGGCTGCTGCACCTGCACGCCGCCGACCCGGAGAACCTGTTCTCGGTAAGCTTTCCGACACCGCCGCCGGACGACACCGGCGTGTCCCACATTCTCGAACACTGCGTGCTGGCCGGCTCCCGGCGCTTTCCGGTGCGCGAGCCGTTCTTCGAGATGATCAAGATGAGCATGGCGACCTTCATCAACGCCATGACCGGCGAAGACAGCACCTACTACCCGGTGGCCAGCAACGTCCGCAAGGACCTGTTCAACCTCGCCGAGGTGTACTTCGACGCCACCTTCCACCCACTGCTGACCGAACAGACCTTCCGCCGCGAGGGCCATCACCTGGCACCGCCCCAGGGCGCCAACGGCAACGGCGATAACCGGCTGGCGATCAGCGGCATCGTGTACAACGAGATGAAGGGCGCCTTCTCCGACCCGGAAGCGCGTCTCGGGCGGCTGCTCAACCACAGCCTGCTCCCGGACACCATCTACTCCCACGAGAGCGGCGGTACGCCGGAGGCGATCCCCGACCTGACCTACGACTTCTTCCGCCGCTACCACGCCACCTACTACCACCCCAGCAACGCCTACTTCTTCGCCTACGGCGACATCGCCAGCGCCGACTACTGCCGCTTTCTCGGCGAGCGGCTGGGCGGCTTCACGCAGCGCCCGGTCACCTGGCCGGAGGCGGCCGGCGGCACCCGCTTCGCGCCCACGCGCCAGCGCCGCTGGAGCGAGCCGCGCGTGCTGCACGACAGCTACCCCATCGGCAGCGGCGAGCCGGACACGGAGCGTACCTTCCTGGTCAACGCCTGGCTGACCGGCGATGCGCTCGATCCCGTCGATGCCGTCCTGCTGCGCATCCTGTCGCTGATCCTGGCAGGCAACGAGGCAGCGCCATTGCGCAAGGCGGTGGTTCAGTCGAAGCTTGGCGCGGATCTCACCTACTCCGGCAGCTCATCGGTGGGCCGCGAGGCCACCTTCGTGATCGGCATCCGCGGCAGCGAGGCCGATCGGGCCGGCCGCTTCCGCAAGCTCATCGACACCACCCTGCACGACATCGCCGACAGCGGCATCAGCGCCGATATGGTGGAGACCGCCTTCCGCCAGGCCGCCTTCGGATACCTCGAAGTGCAACCCATGTTCCCGCTCCATACCCTGTCCCGGGTGGTGGGAAGCTGGATCTACGGCGAGGATCCGCTGAGCTTTCTGCGTCTCGGCACCCATCTCGCCACCTGCCGCGAGCGTTGGGAACGGGAGCCGGACTTGTTTGCGCGCCTGCTGCAGGAGCGGCTGCTGAACAATCCGCACCGTCTGAACATGGTTATTGGTCCCGACCGCAGCATGCAGCAGCGCCTCGACGAAGTGCTGAGCGAGCGGGTGCGGCAGATCGAGGGGGAGTTGACGGAGGCTCAGATCGCTCAGACGGCGGCCAACGCGGCGGAACTGGAGCAGCTCAACAGCACCCCCAACACGCCGGCGCAGCTCGCCAGCCTGCCGCAACTGCGCGTGGATGACCTGCCCGACGCGCTGCAGCACATCCCTACCACGGTGCACGACGTGGCGGGAATCACGCTGCTGCGCAACGACGTGTTCTCCAACGGCGTCAATTATCTCGTGCTGGACTTCGACCTCACGGGGCTGCCGGCGGAGCTGTGGCCCTACCTGCCGCGTTATCTGGACGCCACCGCCAAGCTGGGTACCGCGGGAGCCGGCTACGAGGAAGTGGCCCGGCGTAAAGCTGCGGCCACGGGCGGGATCGGCGCGTCGGTGTCACTGGGAGCTCACAGCGTGGCAGCCGCCCGCACCCTGCGCGGAGTACGCTTCAGTCTGAAGGCGCTGGACGACCAGATCGAGGAAGCTCTGGCGATCCTCGACAGCGTGGTGTTCTCCGTCGACCCGCGGGACCGCGCGCGGCTGCAGGAAGTGCTGGTGCAGGCCCGCATGCGCTATCGCACCGGAATGGTGCGCAACGGTGCCCGCACCGCGAGCCTGCACGCCGGCCGCGGCCTCGACCTGGAGGGACACCTGACGGAGATCGTCAGCGGACTGCCGCAGTTGGCGCTGAGCGAGCGGCTGACCGGCGCGTTCGACCAGGAACACCAGGCGCTGATGCAGCGCATCGAGCAGATCCGCGACTTTCTGCTGGTGCGCGGTCGGCTGACGGTGAGCCATACCGGCACCGGGCAAGGTGCGCGGTGCGTCAGCGCGGCGCTGGCGAGCTGGAGCGGGCGCCTGCGGGACGAGCCGGTCACCGACGCCGACCTCGGTTTCACGCCCTATGCCACGCTGCCGCGGGAAGGGCTGGCGGCCCAGATGAACGTGGCGTATTGCGCCCAGGTGATGCCCGCACCTCACATCTCGCAGCCGGAAGCGGTGCCGCTGGAGGTGGGTGCGCACATCGTGAACCTGGACTGGATCCTCCCGGAGATCCGCTTCAAGGGCAACGCCTACGGCGCCTGGTTCCGCTACGACGCCCTCGGCGGCTCGCTCGGACTGGGCTCCTACCGCGACCCCCACATCGCCCGTACGCTGGACGTATTCGACCGCACCCGCAACTTCGTGGCCGAAGCAAGCTGGAGCGAAACCGACATCGGGCGCGCCATCATCGCCGTCGCCAAGCGTGGCTTCACCCCGTTGCGCCCGCGGCCGGCCACCGGCCTCGCCCTGCAGCGCCATCTGGCCGGCATCACCCCCGAGATGCGCGAAACGCGCCACGAGCGGCTCAGGGCCACCACCGCCGCCCAGGTACAGCAGGCGCTGGAGCAGACCCTCGCGGCCGGCTTCCCACACAGCGCGGTGTGCGTCGTCTCCAGCCGCGACAAGCTGGAGCAGGCGAACAACGAGCTGGGCACCGGTCAACTGGCCATCGAAGAGATCCTGCAGCACGGCTGACCTCCGCGGAGGTGGCGTGCCGCGTCGCCTGCGATGCCGGTCTCGTGATGCTGCGGCACTACGCGCCGTCAGCGTCGATGACCGCTACCTCTTCGCTGTGCACCAGCTCCCAGCCGTGGAACACCAGCGCCACACCCTTGAATTCCACGTCCGGGTACTGCCGCGCCAGCCGACGGTCTGCCAGATATCCGCGCAACTGCGCGACCGCCGCATCGGCCATCGCCGTCACCCGTGCCTCTGGTTCGCGAGCGCGGCACAGGTATTTCAGTTCGATCACGAAGCCGTACCGCATGCCCGGATAGCGCGCGACGAGCGGCTCCAGCACGATGTCCGCGTAGCCCTTCGCCAGCTCCTGCTCCGTGTGGAAGACGAAGTACTCCGATGCGCCCAGGTAGGCCGCCAGGAACCCTTGCAAGACCTTCTCCCCCTGAATGAAGTCACGAATGCCGGTGTGCTCGCTCACCGCATTGCACAGCCGCTCGACGGCCGGCCGCCAGTCGCCCTCCAGCGCCATCCGTCGCGTGAGGCGGTCGAGCTCCACGAGGTTCAGCGCGAACACCCCCACCTCCTCGTAGGCTTCGCGCAGGTAGCCGTACATCAGCCGCCGCACGGTCTGGTTGGGGATGCCCAGACGCGGCACGCCGGCGGCCACCTCGCGGATGCTCAGCAGGCCGAAGTAGTGCATCAGGGAGAGGAAGTTCTCGGGCTGCGTCAGCCGCGCCTGCGGGAACGTCTCCACGATCTCGCTGTCCGCCCGTCCCTCGGCGATCACCCCGCGCAGCAGGTCGAAGTTGCCGTTCAACTGCCGACCGGTGAGCAGCAGGTGG
>JAKZWC010000181.1:0-4024 GCA_047515735.1 Spirochaetales bacterium
CCTGCGACTGCGGCACGCGCACGAGTCCCCGGAGGTGCTCGTGGGAGCAACGGCGGCCTGTTTCGAGGCCCTGGGCGGCGCGGGCATCATCCCGGAAGAGGAGGCGAGCTCCCTTGCCGGCGCCGTGCGGATGCAGCGCACCATCCAGGCGATGCTCCGCCTCACGTGGAGCCATCGGGCTCCGATCCGCGACGCCCCGGCACCGATGCGCCTGAAGCTGGCGACCGCCCTGGAGTGTTCCGGACTCGACGAGCTGGATGCGAAGCTACGCGCGACACAGGCGGCAGCGTTCGAGGTCTTTCAGCGCCGCATCGGCCTGAAGGCAACACCGTAGCACCATGCCGCTTACGCCGATGCGCGATTTGCTCCGCCACGCGGAGGAACCCCACTACGCGGTCGGCTATTTCGAGGCGTGGAACCCGGAGTCGCTATTGGCGGTCAAGGATGCCGCGGTCGACGGTGGACAGGCAGATCGCGACGTTGGCGGCACAGCCGCCGGTGGCGATCGTAAACGGATCGGTTCCCAGAAGCTCGCCGGCCTCCGGTAGCCGGTCAAGCGGACCACAGAGAGGTCACCCAGGTCACCCTGATCGAGGAGGAGCGCCGGTAGGGCTCTCTGACCCCTATACGGAACCCGCCGGCCAGTCGTCCAGCGCCCACGGCGGCGGCTCCACGTAGTCGGGCAGCTCCGGCGTGCCGATCACGCCGCTCAGCCGCCAGGTGTCCAGATAGAACCGCGCCGCGGTCTCCACCGCCTGCATGATGTGAAACGCCTGGGCGAGCGAGTCGCCGATGGCGAAGGCGCCGTGCCACTTGAGGATCGCGGCCGGGCTCTCGGTGAGCGCGTCGGCCATCCGCTCGTCCGCGGCACTCCACTCCATGAAGTGGCGGGCGGCGACCACCCTGACCTTCCTGCCCAGGTAGATCAGGCCGTTCTCGTCGATCGGGCTGAACTCGTCGACATAGAAGGACAACAGGGCGGGGTGATGCGGATGGGCGTGAATGATCGCCCGTGCGTCGGTCTTGCGATAGATCGCCCGGTGCATGGACAGCACGCTGGAGGCGTGCTCCACGGGATCGTCCGAGTCGACCGCCGCCCGGATGAGCCGTTCCGGCACCAGGTCGTTCTTGAAGCTGCGCGTGCGCGTGATGATCAGTTCCTCGCCTACCCGCACGCTGGAGTTTCCGCCCTTGAGATGAAGCAGCCCGGACTGCACGAGAAGATCCGAGTACAGCGCCATGTCGTCAGCGATCCGTTGCACATCGGTCATCCGCCGCCCTCCACCGCCCGCAGATACGATCGGAACGCCGCATCGTACGCCGCTCGATGCGCCGCATCCGGCGTGAAGCGCCGCTCCGGGCCGCGCACCGCTGCGATCGCGGCGCGGTGGTCGGCGTAGACGCCGGCAGCCACCCCCGCGATCAGCGCCGCACCCAGGGCCGTCGACTGCCGGCTCTCCGGAACCGTCACCGGGAGCCCGATCACGTCGGCCAGGATCTGCGACCAGAGGGTCGATGCTGCGCCGCCGCCGGTGAAGCGCAGGCCGTCGATCCGCGGCACGCACTCCGATAGCGCCACGAGCGCATGGCGCTGCGCGTAAGCCACCCCCTCCAGCACGGCCCGGGCCAGATGGTTGCGTCCGTGCGACAGCCGCAGCCCAAGCGCCTGCCCGGCGGCGTCCGAGCGCCACAGGGGCGTGCCGGCGCCGGCCAGATGCGGCACCACCAGCAGTCCGTCCGCGCCGGGCGGAGCGTGGCCGGCCAGCGCATCCAACTCCGCAAAGCTCATCGGCCCGCCTGCGCGCTCCGGGTCGGACACCACATCGCGCACCCACCGGTATGCCGATCCGGCGGTCAGCAGCAGTCCTTCCGCGTCCCAGTAGCCCGGCAGCGCCGACGGGCAGCAGGTCAGGCGCGGATCCATCACCGGCCGGTCGGTGATCACTCCCAGGACGCCGGCGGTGCCGATGTAGATGCTGGCGATGCCGGTCTCCTCGATGCCGGCGCCGATCTTGAAGCAGGCGGCATCGGAGCCGGATGCCACCACCGGCACGCCGGCGGCAATGCCGCAGACAGCGGCAGCGGCCGGCGCCAGCCCACCCACCACGGTGCCCGGCGCCACCAACTCCGGCAGGGTGGCGGCATCCACCTCTGCCGCTGCCAGCAGCTCGCCGCTCCAGCGCCGCGAGGTCAAGTCCATGAGGCCGACGTAGGGACCGTACGACTCGTCGCACCACCAGCCCCCGCCCGTAAGGCGGTTGAGCACCACGGTCTGTGGAATGGCCCAGATTCTGGCCGCGGCGGCGACGTCGTCCCGGTGCTCGCGCAGCCACATCATCTTGGTGACCGAGGGGGTGGGATCGAGGGGAATCCCGGTCAGGGCCAGAAACCGCTCCGCGCCCAGCGTCCGCTCCAGAGCCTCCGATTCCTCCTGTGCGCGCCGGTCGTACCAGAAGATGACCGGTCCGGCCGGGCTCCCGTCGGCGCCCACCGGCAGCACGGTGGCGCGCGACCCGGTGACGCCGATCGCCTCGATGTCATCGGGCCGGACGCCTGCGGCGGCAATTGCATCGCGCAACACCTGCAGCGGCCACTCGGTCAGCACCTCGCCCCCACATTGCGCCCAGCCCGGCGCCGGGGCGTCGCTCGGGCAGTCGCGGCTGGCGCCGGCCCGCTCCCGGCCGTCGGACGAGAACACCGACGCCTTGATCTCCGATGCGCCGGCGTCCAGCGCGACCAGACAGCTCATGACCAGGACCGCCGCGCAGACAGGGCCAACTTGCCGGGACAGAGGATGTGATGCGGGTCCAGTCCGTCCTTCACCCGTTCCAGCACCGTCATCGCCGTCCCCAGACCCTCGCGTATGACCGGCAGGCGCGCAATCCCCGCGCCGTGATGGTGCGCCACCGCCGCGCCTGCCTTCAGGGCGGTCCGCTGCGCTATCTTCCAGATGCTTCGCAGGGTCGCTTCCGCGGCCGCGGCATCGGCCCCACCCTCGCCTGGCGCTGCATCCAGCACGATCATGTACAGGGAGGTTCCCTGCGGATACGCATGGGAGAAGTGGCCCAGAACCTCCGCCGCATGCGGGGCGAGCGCCGCCTTCAGCGCCCGGTAGGTCGCGGCGACGCCGTCCCAGCGATGGGACACCTCGATCGTCTCGGCGATCCCGGACGGCTCGCTGAGACGGTTCTCCACGGCCGAGAAGTCGAACCGCCGTTCCATCCAGGCGGCGACCGGTTCGGCGCCGATCGGCGTACCGCCGTGCGCCGAGCAGCGCCCGAGCGCCGCGCGCTGCTCGGCTTCCGCGATCTCCGTTACCCCTTCGCAGCCGAGAAACATCACACAGCCGCGAAGGGCGGCATCACGCAGCACGTGGCGCGATTCGTCCTGGTCGTAGAAGCGCAGCAGGAACGGCCTGATGGCCGCCTGCATGATGCTGCGCATGGCGTCCAGACCCGCGTCGACCGACGCGAACAGTACCGCCTCGAGCAGCCTGGACTCAGGCAGAGGCACCACGCGCAGAGTGACCTTGGTGACAATGCCCAGGGTCCCCTCCGCACCGATGAACAGCGCGTTCACGTCCGGCCCGAACGGCGGCCGCACCGCCGGTTGCGTCTGCACCACCTCACCGGTCGGGAGCACGGCGGTCAGCGCCATCACCAGGTCCTCGATGCCGCCGTAGCGGGACGAAAACTGCCCGGTCGCCCGCGTCGCCACCCAGCCGCCCACGGTGGAACGGTCGAGCGACTGCGGCGAATGGCCGAGCGTCAGCCCGGCATCGTTCAGCGCCCGCTCCAGCCGCTCGCCGCGTACGCCCGCCTGCGCCGTGGTCAGCAGGTTGACATGGTCGATCGACACCACCGCGTCCATCCGTGACAGATCGACCGTGACGCCGCCGGTCAGGGGCAGCGGCGCTCCGGTGACCGACGACCCGGCGCCCCACGGGGTGATCGCGATGCGCCGCTCGTGCGCCCACTCCAACAAGCGCGCTACTTCGTCCTGGTCATGCGGGTATGCCACAGCC